>JABWBA010000022.1 GCA_013360745.1 Chthonomonadales bacterium
TGATGATGACGACCTGCGTTTCATCAGCTTTCTGAACGACTGGGACGACTGCCCAAAGAGCTTTGGCAATGGGTTCACTGCGCACATGGATGGGCAGCCGAGTTCATTCGTGAAAGGTAGGTCTTTCATGGCTGCAAATTCCAGCGGGGCCAGCGCATCCCAGGTTGCAACGGAAACCCGCGAAAAGATAGAAGCCGGTGGCCGGAACATCGGGACCATTTTGGGCTTGAGCAAAAAGACTGCGCTGACGCAAGAAGACGCCAAGCGCTATCACGTCACTGTTTCGCAAGGGGCTTGAATGCAGATCGCCATACCCAAACAAACCATGTCCAGCCGCGAAATTGCGGACCATCTCTACGTCTGCCACTTCTCCAACGGCCATATCAAAGTTGGACGCAGTGTTCACCCTAAATCCCGTATTGCCAGTCACGCTGACCGTGTGGCCTGCCTTGGCGTTGAACTGGTAGAGCACCACATTGTTAAATGTGTCGGTCATGCCGCACCGGCGTCCGTGATGGGCGCGGAGGAGGACGGCGCCCGCCTGCGGTCCGGTAGAAGCGCAGGGATACCGGCGCCGAGCGAGATCACGATGGCAATCGGACCGAACAGGTACCAGCCGATGCCGGGAAAGAATCCGGCCAGGCTAAACACGAGGCTGCCGCACACGAGCGCGCCGAACTCGGAACGACCTCCGGAGGCCTCCGAGATCCGGCTGGCCAGAAGCCTGGACAGACCGGCGGCCCCGAGCGTCATCGAGACGAGCACGAGCGCAGCCAGCAGCGCGCCGAGCGCCTTGACCAGTCCGTTGGGCGACGAGAACAGGGCCACCGACGCGATGCCGGCCAACAGTCCCGCCAGCCCTAGCCACACGCGCCTTGCGGTGGACTCGACAATAGCCTGTTCGGCCCGCTTGGTCCGATCGGGCACCAGCAGCGCAACCGCGATCATCAATCCGGACCATGTAAGCATCAACGCGGTTACGAGCGCAACCGCCGCCTGTACCTGAGCGAGTGTCATGATGTACCCTCCAATACAGTACGCCCGCCGATCCGGTGCGGACGATTATTCGATGTACGAACGGACTTCGGACTCCGTTTCGGGCTCGGCGTGAGCGCGACCTCGGCGGTCCCGTACAGCCAGAGCCTCCGGAGGCGGCGCTGGGCGTCGGTCGCGCCGTCAATGAGCTCCAAACCCAAAGCCTCATCCGCCGGTCGCATACGAAGGCCGACCGACTCCAGGCATTCCCCGATCGGGAGCGGCCGAACGCTCCGGCAGAGTCGATCGTAGTACGCGCCCATCTCCGGCCCGCCAAGACGGATCGCACAAGCCCGGATGCCGTCGTCATCGTAGCCCGGCTTCGGGGCGCCGTGCCGGCTCATCAAGTCCCGCAGAAGCTCACGCAGACCCGCTGCGCCGTTCGTACGGCGCAGGAGCTCGAGATCGAGGCACAGGCCGATCATCTCGCCGCTCAGATAGACGGAAACACCGCCCGAGCCCATGCTCGTACCGCCGGACCAGATCCTCCGGCTCGCGTCATCCGCGGTGGTGCGGCGTCCTCGTGAGCTCCGCCCCCATGCCGCGGCGGACTGCGCCAACGCGCTCTCGTACTCTTCTTCGGTCATCAATCCCGCACGAACGCTGAGGATGCCTGCGACGTATTCCGTCACCCCCTCACAGAACCACAGGTTCGGGGTGATCGCAGCCCGGCTGTAATCGATCTCTGCCAGCTCCTTCGGGCGGATCCGTTTCACGTTCCAGAGGTGGAAGAACTCATGAGCGATGAACCGGGCCATCATCCCCGGCGGAGCCTGCCACGGGATCGCGAGACGCGCGCTGTCGGCATGCTCCAGGCCCCCGCCGCGGCCATCCATATCGAGGAACAGATAATACCGAGCATAGGGCAAGCCGCCCATGTACGCGTCCCCCGCCTGGACGATCCGCCGGAGGATCTCCACATAGGGATCGATGGCGGTCCGCCCGTCACGCCCGAACGCCGCAACCCGGTGTTCCTTCCCGCTGACGACGAATCGTCCTTCCGTCCGACGACCCAGCAATACTGGCGTGTCGGCGAGGGCGTGGTAGGAGGGGGCCGTGAATGAGCCATCGCCTTCAAGCTTCAGCGGTACGCAGGGTGGATCGAAGCGGGGCGGCGACGTGATGCGGAGGGAGACCGGCTCGTCGGTGCGTCCGACCATATATAGGAATACTGCGGCGCCGTTGTAGAACGCCATGTCGCGTTGAACGTCGACATTCTCGGTGAACAGGCCCGGCCGGGTGTTGGGCAAATCGTAGGTGAGTGTAACGGGCTGGCTGGAGCGAGGCGTGATCGCCCAGCGCCCTGCGCCAGCGTCCCGTACGGGGATTGGACCGCCGTCGAACACGCGGAGATTGCGCACCGAACGCCCGTGATCCTGGATGCGATAGTCACCGGGCGTCCATGCCGGCATGGCGAACTGGATCGGCGTACCCGCGGACGGGTTGTCGATCCGGATCTCGACCGTCGTGCGTGCCGGCGACGCGGCGGACGGCGGATGCGGCGTCAGGTGGTAGGTGATCTGCGGCTCGGGCGATGTCCGGTCCCGACGGATGGGGCCCGCGATCCCGAGGCAAACGATCAGCCCCGCGAAGGCATAACCGAACCTGCGAATCATCGATGGAGCCTGACGCAGGGCGCGGTTCGGCATGTGCCCGGTGCGCTCGGTCAGGCGCCGCCCTTATTCACCCGGGGCGACAGAAGGGGGATCGTCTTTCTGAGGTTCGAGGTCCACTGCCGTCCGAGGCCTTCGGCGGTGCTCCGGTTCGGTCGGGCGTCCCCGGGCAATACGGTGACGAGCAGGGAGCCGCACACCTCGATGGAGACGGTGTTGCCGGTGGTGACCAGCTCGATATCGGCGATGCCGATCGGCCTCTCGACGGTGGAAAGCAGCTCGGTCAGGCGGGATTCCAGCTCCTCGACCCGCTGCTGCGGGGTCATCGTCCCAACGGTGGCGTGCAGGCGGAGCACGATGCGGTTGGCTACGGACCAGGCGGCCGGCGCCGCGACGCTGTCCTGGGCATAGGCCAGCGGTGCAAGAACGACGATGGTCAGCGCCGAGAGGGCGGTGCAGAGACGCATATCCAGATCCTCCTTCGCGATCTGACGTACGGGATTCAGTATACCAAGATCGGCAGCGGGCGCCGTGGCTCTCCGGTCGCGACTTCCTGCTTGCCCGTTGGCGGCGATCGGGCTGAGACGGGGATCGTTGGAATGATGTACTATGGCAACCGCGACGGAGCCGATGTTCCACGGGTACGGCTCAGCGGCTGCGGACGGTACCATGACGCGACGGCATCCGGACGCCTTGGCCCATCGAACCGCGTTCCTGCATGCGGGGTCGGCGACGCAGGGCTCTGCGACCGTCCCGACGATCGGAACGCGACCTGGATATCTATGACCGACTATCTGCCACTGGACAGCATCCTGACCGGGGACTGCATCGACATTCTGGCGGCCTTGCCGGCGGAATCGGTCGATCTGGTCTTTGCGGATCCCCCGTATAACCTGCAGCTGCGTCAGGAGCTTCGCCGTCCCAACGAGACTCTGGTGGACGGTGTGACCGATGCGTGGGATCAGTTCGAGAGCTTCGCGGAGTACGATGGCTTTACCCGTGCGTGGCTGTCGGGCTGCCGTCGCGTACTGAAGCGGGACGGGGCGATCTGGGTGATCGGATCCTATCACAACATCTACAGGGTCGGGGCCATCCTGCAGGACCTCGGGTTCTGGATCCTCAACGACGTCGTCTGGATCAAAACGAACCCGATGCCGAACTTCCGCGGAGTCCGACTGGCCAACGCCCACGAGACGCTCATCTGGGCGGCGAAGACCGATCGCTCCCGCTATACGTTCCACCATCGCGCCGCCAAGGTGTACAACGACGGTAAGCAGCTGCGGAGCGATTGGACCATACCGCTGTGCACCGGGGCGGAGCGGCTGCGTGTCGACGGCCGGAAGGTGCACTCGACCCAGAAGCCGGAGGCGCTCCTGGAGCGGGTGTTGACCGTATCCACGGAGCCCGGACAGATCGTGCTGGATCCCTTCCTCGGGAGCGGAACGACGGCAGCCGTGGCCAGGCGTCTGGGGCGCCGCTGGATCGGCATTGAGCAGCGGTCGGAGTACGTCGTCCATGCGCTGAAGCGAGTTGCCGCCGTCGAGCCGGATCCGCTCCGGGGCGCCGGATGCGCCGCGGGGCGCTCATCCGGAACACCGCCGAGGGTGCCCTTTGCCCGGCTGGTTCATCTGGGCTACCTCAACGCCGGCGATCGGCTCTATTTCCAGGGCAGCGTCGCTCATGTGGCGGTGGTCACCGGCGACGGCAAACTGCAATGCGAGGGCCAGGAGGGATCCATCCACCAGATCGCACGCCACTGCGCCGGAGGCAAGCCGTGCAACGGATGGGAGCGCTGGCGCTATCGTACACCGTGCGGCGGATTGGCCCCGATCGATCAACTCCGCTGGCTCGCTGCGGGTCCCGCCGGATCGGCACAGGAATCCCAACCAGAGGCGCAGGACGAATAGGCCAGACGGCTCACCCTCAGGATCCAACTGTCTGCCCGCCGGGCCGATGCCCTACTCCTCCCGAACCTCGATCTCCTGACAGGCGGCGCGGTAGTTGCCCCTGCCGTCGCTGGTCTGACTCCGGATGATCAGCCGAACGCCGTCGCACCGTAATGGGGTCTGGAGGGCGAAGGTGATCCGCCGCTGGTCGTTCTTTCGCCACTCGGCGCCGGGAATCGGCTTCCAAGTCTCCCCGACGCGGTAGTCCAGCCCACACTCGGTTGCGACATATCCCGCTTCGGTTTCGGCGAAACAGGGCGTAAACGTGATGCTGCGCACGTCCTTCGGGGCGCCGAAGTCGAGACCGAACGTGGCTCGCACGGGCCGACGGCGAACCGGCGCCGTATAGGCGCCCTGGAACTTGTCGGCGTTCTTGCCGTCGACGATCCGGCTCACGCCGAACACCCAGCCGTCGGGTGTCTGGGCGAAACATACAGGCCGCCCGGCGCTGTTCAGGGGCGGCGGCGATTCCTTCTTCAGCGCTTCCTCCGCGCGGCTTCGGGCCAGGGCGACCAGGTCGGCCGCAACCTCGTCGGGACCCGGGCCATCCGCCGGGACGGTCCGATCCACGGACGCCCTCAACTCCTGTACAGAATGAGCCAGCTTGAGATGAGGCCGGATGACGTCGAGAAACAGATCGTAGTTGTAGCGACTATAGCCCATATTGACCCCGGCCAGCGAAAGGAAGCGGAGCCGCTGGGCGACGGCGTCCTTCAGGAGCTGTACCGTGAAGTCGTGGTAGATGAAGAACTGGCCGGCCTCTTCGAACTTCTCCGAGGGGTTCACCTGCACCATCAGGTTGCGGGCTCCGATGGCACGGAAGGCGGGAACCTGATCGGTGTTCAGGTAATGGCTGAGGATGACGCCCGGGAAGCGCCGCAGCAGCCATCGATGGAATGCCAGCGGCTGCCTCCACAGGCCGCCGATGGAGTCTACATAGACGAGCGTGCCGGGCGAGACCTCCTGCACGGCATCGAAGAACGCCTCCACTTCGAGGGCGATCTCCGGGTTGGGAGCCCATGCGCCGAACCATTCGATACTGAGTTTGATGATATCCGCCCGGCTCTTCTCAGGCACATCGGGACCGATCCACGACCGGAGCCACGGAACGAAGGACGCCTTGTCCCGAAGGGGCGGCAGGTTGGTCGGTTCAACCGCCGCCATCATCCCCTGCTCATGCGCGTAGGCGATGGTATCGAACAGGACGCCCTTGAGTTTCGGATTGACGCCCTTGCTGTCGAAGAGGTGGCCCTCAGCCGTGCGCGTGTCGTCGCCGATGCAGAAGAGGTTGAAACAGCCGAGCGACCGGGCTTCATCGACCCATCCCCGCATCCTGGCTACATCCCAGACGAACAGGTCGTAGCGAGGATAGAGGTCGAAAACGTGGCTGCGCTTTTTGGCGTTGTAGAGTCGGCTGAGCTCCTTGAAGACCTCGGGTGTGGCGGCATCGGCCCAGACCTGAAACTCCGACAGAACGATATAGCGGTCATCTTCAGACTGCGATGGCGCGGGTGGGCGTTCCTGCCCGAGGCCCGCTGCCGGACCGCTCACAGCACATCCGATCGCCGACGCGAGCGCGAACAGGAGCGCGAAGCAGAACCGGGTCAGGTTGATGCTCAGGCCGGTCATTCTAGAGCCTCCAGATCGATGGTCGGCGACGCCGAGAGGTGTATGGCATCCCGTTTCGATTGGTCGACGCCCCGGACGCAGCATGCCGCCATCATCAATGTAACCCATTTTCAACCGTGGAGTGCTATGGCGGCGCTGGTGCGCGGCGTTGACATGGGGAATCCCGGACGGCTATCATACGGCCTGCCCCGCCCGTCCTAATCGCTGTGGCCGACTGCTCGGGCGAGCATATCCTGAACGACGGAAGGACGACTCGATGCCGGATCTATTGTTGGAGGTCGGCACGGAAGAGATGCCGGCTGCGGCTATTCCCGGCAGTCTGGCGCAGCTGGAACGGCTTGCGGCCCAGAAGATGGAGAGCGCTCGCCTTGCGCCCCGCGCCCTGCGAACCCTCGGAACGCCCCGGCGGCTGATCCTGCTGGCGTTCGACGTTCCGGAGCGACAGCCGACTGAGGTTCGGGAGGTGCGCGGGCCCGCGTGGGACGTCGCCTTCAGCGCCGACGGAGCCCCCACAGGCGCCGCGCTGGGTTTTGCGCGCAAGCAGGGGATTCGCGTCGAGGACCTGCGCCCTGTGGAGACGCCGCAGGGCCGGTATGTGTCCGCCGAGGTGCGCGATGTCGGCAAGTCCGCGGCGGAGGCGCTCGGTGCGCCGCTTGCCGATTGCCTTCGGGCGCTCACCTTCCCCAAGACGATGCGGTGGGGCGATAAAGGCGTTCGATTCGTTCGTCCGGTGCGCTGGATCGTCTGCACCCTCGGCGGCCAGGTGGTACCCGTGGAGTTCGCCGGCGTGCGAGCGGGCGATGCCTCTCGGGGCCATCGATACCTCTCCCCCGAGTCGTTCACCGTGGAGGACACGCCGGGATTCATCGAACAGCTGCGCGCGCGATCGGTGATGGCCGATCCTGCTGAACGCGAAGCTCGGATTCGAGCACAGGCCGAGACGCTCGCGGCCGATGTCGGCGGCCGGATCCCCTGGGACGAGGAGCTGTTGAGTGAGAACGTCCATCTGGTCGAATGGCCGACCTGTCTGCTCGGCCGATTCGACGAGCGGTACATGGACCTGCCGAGACCGGTCCTCGTCACAGCCATGCGCAAGCACCAGCGCTTCTTCCCTGTTGAAGGGCCGTCGGGCGACCTGCTGCCGTGTTTCGTCTCCGTGCGGAACGGCAGCGAGGCGAGCATCGACAAAGTAAAGGCCGGGAACGAAGCGGTTCTGGCGGCCCGGTTCGCCGATGCGCACCATTTCTTCGAGCAAGATCGCGCCGAGACGCTCGATCGGATGACGGGGCGGTTGGAGCGCCTGCTCTTTCAAGATCGCCTCGGCGCCATGGCGCAGAAGCGGGACCGTCTCGTACGGCTCGCGGCGCCCCTCGGCGTATCCCACGGACTGGACGAGCGGCACGTTCGGCTGGCCGAACGGGCGGCTGAACTGTGCAAAGGCGATCTGACCAGCCAGATGGTGATCGAGCTGCCGTCGCTGCAGGGCGTCATGGGCCGCGAGTACGCCGCCCTGCAGGGTGAGGAGCCCGAGGTCGCGTTGGCCATCGCGGAGCACTATCAGCCCCGCGGGGCCGGAGACGCTCTGCCGGTCTCCCCTGTCGGCAAGCTCCTCGCGGTCGCCGACCGTATCGACACCCTCGTGGGCTATGCAGGTATCGGCATCATGCCGACGGGTTCGGCAGATCCGTACGGGCTCCGTCGCGCGGCGCATGGCCTGGTGCAGATCCTCGCGCTCGAACCCGATGTGCCCTCGTTGGCGTCCATGCAGGTCCAGGCGGCTGAGGGATATCGGATCGTCAACGGGCTCGATTTCGACCTGGATCCGCTCTGCAATGCGCTGCAGGGGCTCTTCAATCAAAGGGTCGCAGCCTATCTCGACGAGCGGGGCGTTCGATACGACCTTCGTGACGCTGCGCTTTACGGCGGACTGGCCTACGGGACGATCGTCTACGGAGTCGTCCAGCGGGCGCAAGCCCTATCGGAAGTTGCCGGCACGGAGCAGTTCAGCGCTACCGTCCAGGCCGCGGCTCGGGTGGCGAACATCCTGTCGAGCCGCGAGCAGGCGCCGGTGCCCGGCAAGGAGGGGATTCACGGAGGGCGGACGAACGCCGTCGAACGGGCGAGCGCGGTCCTGTACGCCACGACGCGCGATGTCCACCCCGATCGGTTCGCGGAACCGGCCGAGACGGGCCTGTATGAGGCTGCGTGCGGTCTGCTGCCGGAGGTGGCAAGGGGCGCGGCGGTTTATGACTACGCGTCGGTCTACGCCGCGCTCCAGAGCCTGCGCGAGCCGGTGGGTCGGTTCTTCGACGACGTCCTTGTGATGTGCGAAGACGCGGAGCAGCGCGCCAATCGATTGGCGCTGTTGCGGCTGGTCGACGCCCTCTACCGTACGCTGGCGGATTTTCGGAAGGTCGTCATCGTTTGATCCCGTACCGGCGGGGTGATCACACCGTCGCCGGGGCGTTCCGGTTCGAGTCGATCAGACTGCGCAGCAGCGCCGTGTCCGCGTAGGTGAGGTCGGGGACGACACGATGGGCATGGCGGAGCTTGTCGGCCGCATGCGTCGTCGCCACCGCGAGGCAGGCTGCGCCGGCCGCTCGCGCCGCATCGACTCCGACGACCGCGTCTTCGATCACCACACAATCCTGAGGGGGCAGCGCCAGCGTCGCGGCGGCCTTGAGGAAGACCTCCGGATGGGGCTTGCCCTCGACCACGTCATCCGCGCAGACGATCTGGGTGAAGTCGGAGCGAATACCCAGCGCTGCGAGAATTGCCTCGATATTGGAGCGGGGCGTCGATGAGCCGAGAGCGATCGGCAGGCGTTCGGCTGTGACCGCTCGAACGAGCTCGATCGCACCCGGCAGAGCGCGGATCCGGCCGGCCGCGAGAGATCGAAAGACCTCCTCCTTGCGCTCAGAAAGCTCGAGCATTGCGTCTTCGGACAGCCCGTTGCCGAAGAGCATGGGCAGAATCTGCCGATTCGGCATCCCGAACGTGCGCCAGAAGAACTCATCGCTCATCTCAAAGCCCCGTTCCCTGCCGACGAGGCGCCAGCTTTCGCGGTGAAAGGCGGACGAATCGACGAGCACACCGTCGAGGTCGAAGATCACTCCATAGGCCAAGGCGCGCATTCCTCCAGAGCCCGGGCATCGGGCCAACGGCCGGCTTCGCCCGGATCGACCGGCCGCTCATGAGAATACCCCGCGCGCCCGCGATCCTCAGGCCGAAGCGTGTCGAGCGACGAGCGCTCGCATCCGCGCGATCCCATCCCGCGCGACGTCGAGGGCGGGGCGTTTCCATTGCGCCTCATTGAATATCTCGAGCGAAAGTGCGCCTGCGAAACCGGCCGAGATCAAGGCAGCCAGCGCCGTATCTAGCGGGGCCGCGCCATCGCCCGGGAGCACGCGGTCTGAGTCGCGGAGCGCCTCTCTGGGCGGATGGGACGGATAATCGTTCATGTGGAAGACGTGCATCGTTGCGGCGTTCAGGAATCGCAGGCCCGCGAAACCGGAGCCTCCCCGGTGCAGGTGGTAGATATCGGCGAGCAGACAGGCATCGGGCCGGTCGGTTTCGAGGATCGCGGCGACGGCTTCGCTCAATCGGCCGAGCGTGCGCGAGAAGCCCCAGATCTCCAGCTGCGGCGTGACCCCCAGCGACTGGCCGAGATCAAGAATCGCCCGATAGCGTTCCGCGATCACGATGGTGGGCATCCCTTCCACCTCGGTCGCGCCGGCAGGCGGCGCCGCGATGCGATTTCCGCCGATTTGGCGAACCAGGTCCATGTCCCGCTTCATCTGTTCCATCCCGGATCGCCGTCGCTCGGGATCATCGACGATCCACTCAGCGAAGCCGATGGCGCTCTCGACCCGAACGCCCCGATCCGCCAGCATCCGTTTGAGGTCCCGCACTGGCGTCCCGCTCCGTTCGGACTGCTCGATTTCATCGATCCAGGGCTCGATCCCGTCGTAGCCTGCCTCGGCAGCGATGCCGATGCTCTCGGCGAGGTTCCGTTTCTGGCCGCGGATCGTGCCGGTGTTCAGGCACATTCGGACGTTGGGTGTCATCGGTTTCTCCTTATCAGGCGAGAGCAGGGGGACCGCCGCCGCCATGGCGAGGAGGTGGCGGCGACTGCATCGAAATGGCATCGCGGGTCAACGATCCTTAGCGAGGGCTTCTCCAGAGTATCCGGGGCGCCCATCGTAGATTGGAGCAGGCAGTGTATTGCGGATATCAGAACCTTCCACAGCGATCCCTATGGTAGCACGAGCCTGCGGAGGTTCCTCGTTCCGGCGGCGGAACAGGAACAGGGAGCAGAGATGGCCAACTACAGGACGGCAGGACGACAGCCTGTGGTTCGGCGGAGGGTTCACCATGAAGCTCCATCCTCTTCTCATTTTGCTGGCCGTTCTCGGGACGGTTTCGATGCCATCTCGCAGCGCCGCGGCAGCCGACGCGCTTGCCGCCGGATTCCAAAATCCGCCCCCGTCCGCACGCCCCTGGGTCTACTGGTTCTGGCTGAACGGGAACATAACCAGAGAAGGGATCACCCTGGATCTGGAGGCGATGAAGCGCGTCGGTATCGGTGGTGTGCTCATCATGGAGGTAGACCAGGGTGTGCCGCTCGGACCGGCGGCGTTTGCCGGTGAGAAGTGGCGAGAGCTGTTCGTGCACGTCGTACGCGAGGCGGCCCGGTTGGGCCTCCAGGTGAACATGAACAACGATGCGGGCTGGTGCGGCAGCGGCGGGCCGTGGGTCCGGCCCGAGCACGCGATGCAGAAGGTCGTCTGGAGCGAGATGGAGGTCACGGGTCCGACGACCTTCTCCGAGCGCCTGCCCCAGCCGCCCGTCGTCGCCGAGCGCTACCGTGATATCGCGACGCTGGCGTTCCCGACGCCGGGCGCCTTCCGGATCCCGAATATCGAACGGCGTTCGGCTGTGGTCCGGGGCGATTACATGCCCGACGCCCGCTCGCCCGAGGCTCCGGCGGACGCTGTGGTGGATCGGGGCAGGATCATCGTTCTGACCGAGCTTCTGGGCGAAGATGGGACGCTCCGTTGGACGGTTCCGGCAGGCCGCTGGACGATTCTCCGCCTCGGGCACACGCCCACGGGAGCGATGAACCAGCCCGCGCCGCTCTCGGGGCGGGGTCTGGAAGTGGACAAGCTCAGTGCGACCGCTCTGGACGCCTACTGGGACGGTTTCATGGCCAGGATCATCGCCGATGTGGGGCCGCTCGCGGGCGCCACCCTGGTTGCGACCCATATCGACAGCTGGGAAACGGGCTCGCAGAACTGGACTCCCCGGTTTCGCGAGGAGTTCACGGCGCTGCGGGGTTACGATCCCCTCCTCTATCTGCCGGTGTACGCGGGCTATGTCGTGGGGAGCTCGGATGCGTCGGATCGTTTCCTGTACGATCTGCGCCAGACCGTCTCGGACCTGCTGTTGAAGAACTACGCGGGGCGCATGCGGGAACTGGCCCATCGCCACGGCATGCGGCTCACGATCGAAGCCTACGGCGACACGACGGTGGATAATATGGCCTACGCTGGGCGATGCGATGAACCCATGGGGGAGTTTTGGGCGACGACCTCCTTCACCACCGACAACACGGTCCATGAGATGGTGAGCGCGGCCCATGTCTATGGACGGCCCATCGTCGGCGCCGAAGCCTTCACTGCCGACGGTAATGAGCGATGGCTCCTCCATCCCGGGTCCATCAAGGCGCAGGGGGATTGGGCCTTTGCCGCGGGCGTCAACCGAATCGTCTACCACCGCTACGCCCTGCAGCCGTGGCGGGACCGAAAACCGGGGATGACGATGGGGCCGTACGGGCTCCATTACGAACGGACCCAGACCTGGTGGGAGCAATCCAGCGCGTGGCACCGGTACCAGAGCCGTTGCCAGTACCTGCTCCAACAGGGCAAACCGGTCGGCGATATCCTCTGCATGGCTCCCGAGGGAGCAGCGCGAACCTTCGTTCCGCCGGTGGAGTTTTATCGCGCGGGTTATCGGGCGGACGGATGCCCCGCCGAGCTGATCCTCAACGAGGCCGCCGTGGTCGATGGGCGGGTGACGCTCCGGAGCGGGATGAGCTACAGGATGCTCGTCTTGCCCGAAACGAGGGCCATGTCGCTGCCGTTGCTCCGCAAGATCCGAAGCCTCGTCGATGCCGGAGCGCTCGTCGTCGGCGCGCCGCCGATGGTGGGACCCGGTTTGCTCGGCGCGGATGACGAGGTCGCGCTTGCCGCTCGGGCCGTATGGAAATCAGGCAGGGTCGTCTCTCCGAAGTCAGCGCTGCAGGCGCTTGCGACGCGCGGAGTCGGTCCGGATTTTCGCTCTGATCGTCCTCTCGAATGGAACCATCGACGCATCGGCGACGCGGATGTCTACTTCGTGGCGAATACGCGGAGCGGTCGGGCCAACGCGCTCTGCGATTTTCGGGTGACAGGCAAGGCGCCGGAGATCTGGGATCCGATCACCGGTGAGATCCGGCCAACGGCGTACTATGCCCGAATGGGCGCCATCACCCGTGTCCTCGTGCCGCTCGAGGCGGCGCAGTCGACCTTCGTCGTGTTCCGCCGGGCGAAGGCGCGGGTTCAGCCGGTAACCAGGATCACCCGCAACGGAACGGTCGTATGGCCGATCGCCCGGAAGCCCGGGTCCCTCCGGATACTCAGAGCGGTCTGGGGACCGCTGGGCGACGAGTCGAGGACCAAGGACGTCACCGATCAGGTTCGCCGGATGGTGGCCCGGGTCGGTGTGCGCTTCAGGGTGGCGGATCTTGCCGCGGAGGGCGATCCGGCCTACATGGTGGTCAAGACCCTGCGTGTGGAGTACGTGGCCGATGGTCTCCGTATGCAGGCGACGGCGACGGACCCGCAGATGATCGAGTTCGCGATGCCGCCGGATCCTCCGATGCCGATCGAACTGATCGCGGACAGCTCCGGCACGGTCACGGTCGTCGGCCAGACCGCCGGCGCTTATACGATCCAGATGGGATCGGGCCGTCCGGTACGACGTTCGATGCCATCCAGCGTCACCGCCGCTCTGAAGGGGCCGTGGAGCGTCCGTTTCCCGCCGAACCACGGCGCGCCGGAGAGCCTGCGGATGGAGCGCTTGAGCGGATTGCAGACGAGCCCGGTTGCCGGAGTGCGGCATTTCTCCGGCTCTGCCTCGTATACAACCCGTTTCGAGTGGCGGGAGACGGTGGGACGCGGACGCCGTTACGTGCTCGATCTGGGGCGTGTTGAGGTAATGGCCCGGGTTCGGCTCAACGGTAAGGATCTGGGGATTCTCTGGCATGCGCCGTACCGTCTGGACATCACCGAGGCTTTGAAGAAGGGCGAGAACCGGCTTGACGTTGAGGTCACGAACCTCTGGGTCAATCGGATGATCGGCGATGAGGAGTTGCCCGACGATAGCCGGCGGCATCCGGACGGACGGTTGGTCGAGTGGCCTGAGTGGGTGGCTGGGGCTGGTCCGAGCCCGACGGGCCGGTACACGTTTACCACTTGGCGGCTATGGCGCAAGGGCGAACCGCTCCAGCCGTCAGGCTTGATCGGTCCGCTGACCATCCGGTCGCTGCCGACCGCACGACTCCGATGACTTCGGATCCGGCCCGATCCTGAGTTCCATGGCGATGTAGGGAGCCCCGCCCAGGGCCTCAAGGCGGCGCAGTTCCGGCGCCAGCGGCCCGTCCGATGGGAGCGGCGTGAAACCGTACCGCTCGTAAATGCCGATGGCGGGCGCGTTCGTGCTCCGGACGCTGAGCAGGAGTCGGGGAGCGCCCTCCGCGCGGGCGGTATCGATGATCGCCTCGCACAGGGCCGTCGCTACACCCATCCGCCGGGCCGCAGGGTGCACCCGGAGCGCCATCAGCCAGTACCCCGCCAGTGGACCATCGGCGTCGGGCCGTACGACGAGTGTCGCTTCTCCGAGGCCGATGCCCCATACGACGGCCCGAAAGCGCCGGGCAGAGTGCGAGTCCTCCGATAGGGGTTGTTGGACGATACGCCTTCGGGATCGGACGAACTGCGCTATGATTCGGAACAGCGCCGAACGGCGGATGCTCGCGATACGCGGATCTCCCAAATAGACCTCCGGCAGTGACTAGTGTTTCATCCGATCGATCGCCCGCTCCGTCGCCGTCGTGAGGGCATCGAGGCCGTCGGCGACCGCGTCCGGCGTGATGCACAGGGGCGGAGCGATCTTGACGCAAGCGCCACCGACCCCGACCGGAGCGAAGAGAAGGAGACCCGCGCGGAAGCACTCCTCGACGATCGCATGCGCCAGTTCCGGATCCGGCGTAGTCGTATTCGGAAGGACGATCTGCATACCGGCTACGAGCCCGCGGCCCCGGACGCAGCCGATGCGGGCCGGATGGCGCGATTGGATCGTCAGGAGGCCCGGCAGAAGGCGTTCGCCCATGCGCCGGGCGTTGTCGACCAGACCCTCGTCGAGGATGGTCCGGATACTGGCGAGCGCCGCGCGACAGCAGATGGGGTTGCCGGAGTGGGTGCTCGTCATGCTGCCGGGAGGATACAGGTCCATCACGTCGGCGGGACCGAGGACGGCTGAGAGGGGCAGCGAGCTGGAGATCCCCTTGCCGCACGCGATGAGGTCCGGAGCGATGCCGTAGCCTTCAAAACCCCAGAAGGCGCCGCAGCGCCCGAATCCAGCCTGCACTTCGTCGAAGATCAGGAGGGCGTTATGGGCGTCGCACCAGCGGCGCAGCTCCTTCGCATAGTCGTCGGGAAGGAAATCGGGGCCAGCGCCCTGATAGGTTTCGACCATGACACCGGCTACGGTCTGCGGGTCGATACGGGCTTCTCGGACGCCGCGCAAGAAACCATCGAACGACGTATCGGTGACACGATAGCCGTCGGGGAAGGGGAGCCGGTGGATGTCCGGATCCAGGTTGCCGATCCATCGATGGCCGTCGCCCAGAGGACCCATCTGCTGGGCGCCCATGGTGCGGCCGTGAAAACCTTGCAGGAAGCCGATGATGCCGATCTTCCGATCGCCTCCGCGGGACCGCCCCCAGGTTCGGGCCAGCTTCAGGCAGCATTCGGTGGCCTCTGAGCCTGTGGTCAGGAGGAAGCATCGGTCGATGCCCTCCGGCGCGAGATCGACCAGCGTTTCGGCCAGGAGCGCACGTTCCTCGCTGGGAAAGCAGTAGTTATGGAGCAATCCGGAGTCGCACTGATCATGGATCGCCTGACGGATCGCCGGGTGTCCGTGGCCGGCATTGGTGACGAGCACGCCAGACGACCAGTCCAGCCACACGTTGCCGCAGGCGTCGTGGACCTGGACTCCTTCGGCGCGGCGCCATACGATGGGAGGCTGGCCCGACATCGAGCGGGGCTCCGAGCGGCGCAACCGCTCCAGGATCGGCACCGTATCGGGATGCGGAATGGGACCGCGGATGCGCCGATACCGGGTTGTTACCTCCGGCACCTCCGTCGGCGTGATATCAAATGGTTCTCCCATGGATCGTTTCTCCTGATAGATCACTGAGGGGCGTCGCGGCGATAGACAACGACCCCGTCCGCGATCGTGGCGATGACGTCCAGCGGTCCCTCCGACGGTACCCGAAACAGAGTCAGATCGGCATCGTACCCCTCCCGCACTGCCCCCTTGCGCTGTGCGGAGAGGAGATGAGCCGGGGTATGGGTGACCGTCTCGATTACCTCGGTCAGGCTCAAGTCGGTCCATCGCACGGCGTTGGCCATGCAGGCGTCGAGAAGCGCAGCCGCTCCTGCCAGGTACGGGGTTCCGGCGAGGACGATATGCCCGTCCGGCTTGACTTCGAACCGCCCTTCGGCGTATAGCCCCGGCGGCATCCCGCCGAGGGTGACCGCATCGCTGATTAGAATCGTCCGCTCCGACCCTTTGGCCCGAACGAAGACCTTCGCCTCGGCCGGTTGGAGGTGATAGCCATCGATGATCATCGTCGCCGTGAGGCGGTCCTCGGCTAGCTGCTCCCATAGATAGCTGTCATGGCGGGGCAGGGCTGCATGGCAGCCGTTGCCGATGTGGGTCGAGAGTCGCGCGCCGGCAGCGACCGCATCCCGTATGCATGCCGGCGAGGCGCCCGTATGACCGATCGCAGCGACAACGCCGCTGGCGGTGAGGCGCTCGATGAGGTCGATGGCGCCGGGCAGCTCCGGCGCCAGAGTGCAGATGCGGATGTGACCGATCGCGGCTTCCTGGAGCCGCTGGAACTCATCCCAGCAGGGCGGCCGAACGTGCTCGAGGGGATGCGCCCCGCGGGGGCCATCGTCCGGAGAGAGGAACGGGCCTTCGAGGTGGATGCCGGTTGCGGCTCGGCGGAACGGGCCGTCGGACGCCATGGCCACCGCGATGCGCCGCAGCGAATGCTCCATCGCCTCCGACGAGTCGGTGATCACCGTTGGGCAGAACAGGGCCACGCCGTGGCGTGCGAGGTCGAGCGTCAGTGCGTCGAGATCGGGCTGACGCGGGGATACGATCCCCCATGATCCGGCGTTGCAGTCGTTCCCGGCGTAGCCGTTGACCTGGATGTCGTGCCATCCGGCTGAGATCATCGTATCGGCGCCCCCGAGAGCGTCCGGAGCTAAGCCCGGCCGGATCGAGGCGATTCGGCCGCCCTGAATGTCGACGCTCATCGGCGCTGCCGATCCGCAGAGCGTTCCTGTAACGATCATCCGTGTTCCGTTCATGCCGGGCCGTCCCCGGCCGTCCTTCAGAGGGATCCGCCCAGACCCGCCGGTATATCGACCGGTAAACGATGGGTTCCGTCCTCCGGCGCCAGCAGTCCGGCCAGACGAGGCAGCCATTCTGCATTGGCCGCAGGGGTGAACTGCGCCGCGTTGAGCTCGACTCCGTTGATGGTAGGCACGAAAGCCGCGAACAGCGCGGCGTGGATCGCCGAGAGGCCGGGATTGGTCAGATCCTGCAGGGCGACGCTCATCCCCCGTTCCGCAGCCCAGGCCGCGGACACCAGCGCGAAGCTGTGACCTTTGCATGTCTTCAGGGCGAAGCCGCTCCATCCCTGTTCTTCAGCAAGGGACAGGGCGTGGGTGTCCGTTAGCCCTTCATCCAGAAGTACGGGCTTCAGTGCGGCCACGGCGCGCCAATCGTGCGCCTCGGCGGTGATATCCCTGCCGGTCGGCTGTTCGATGTATTCCAGCGCGTTGTAGGCTGCCGAGTCCAACGCTCGTACGCGCTCCAGATACTCCACTGCCGCATCCGGTCCAGGCGTGGCGCCGTTGGAGTCGGCGGTCAGGCGGATGTGCGCCCCTCCGGCCATCGCTCGGACCGCGTCATGGACCTCCACGGTGCGCCGCGCGTCCGCCTCGGGGTCTCGACCGTGGATTTTCAGCTTGATCGCCCGGTAGCGTCGCCCCCGCACCCACGGCGCCACATCCCGCTCGAAGTCGTCCCTATCGCCGACGACGAGCCACGCGTCGAATGTCCGGATCGGCTCCTGTCGAAGGAGTCGGGCGATCGCTTCGCCCGCGTTACCCTTCGAGAAGAGGCCGTCCACCGAGGGCGCCTGAACCGGGTCCTCGTAGAAGTCCATCGCGCAGAGCCCGAGCGCTCGCCCGGCTGCGTCGTGAATCGCAGCGTCGAACGGGCTGGCGCACATGGCCCGTGCCAGAGCTGTCGGCGCGCCGCCATCGATCGGCAGACCCAGGACGGCTTCGTGCAGGCGCATGCCGAGCTCGAGGGGGTGAGCGGGGTCGCCGGTGCACTGCGGCAGCTGGCGCGCCAGATCGGTGCAGAGGCGGCGGAGGATACCGTCCCGCTCACGATGGCTGAGATTCGGATCGGGCCATGCCCAGAGGTCGCTCAGGTAGATGGACCCGACGCCCACCGCCTCACGGGCGCCGAGCCGGACTCGCACCGTAGCCCGCGCTTCGGTGATCTCCGTGATGGCGCCGGAGCTGATGACGAGCGGCTGCACGAAGGGCTGATGGAGGAACTCCACCGACGCTTCGCGGACCTCAGCGACGATCATGACGGGGTCGGATAGCGCATGGCGCGGTACTGTCGGGCGAACGCGGCGCCGTCATAGCCGGCCTCATCCGAATAGTCCAGCTCCGTAAGATCGACCCATCGATCGCCCTGAAGCCACGAGGTCCGAGCTGCGATTGCCCAACGTTCCGGCTCGAGCCAGGTCTCGACCGGAGTCGGCGGCTCATCCGTATTCCCCGCCAGATAGGGCAGGCACCGCTCCAACAGCGCCCGATAGAGAACCCCGGGATCGGCGACGAACTGCGCGGCTCCTTTCTCCGTCACCGCAGTCGCATAAAAGGGGACCCAGCCGTCCACGCTCCCAACGATGACGAGGCCGGTTCGGCCGTCCGACCATTCCACCTGAACGCGTCGCTGCGGATGTCCTCCAAGATGCCGCACGCGGGCGGCGCGGCCCTCCATCAACCCTGCAAGGTGCGCGTAGGCGTGGATTCCGTAGTTGAACTCGTCGACGCCGCAGCCGGCGATCACGGTGTGGGGCGTCCCCCGTTCGCTGGCGGGCGTATCGAGAAACGCTGTCGTTTCGCGACAGTAGCGGAGCGACGAGCCGCCGGCGATCCTCGCTCCCGCATCCACCCAGCGCCGCAGCGTCCGCAGGTCCTCTGGATTCCCTGCAACGGGCTTGTCGATCAGAACCGACTTACCCGCCTCGACAAAGGGCTTTGCGTTCGCCACATGCGCGTCCCAATCGCATCCGTGAAGGATGACGCAATCGACATCGGCCACCATCGATTGCGGGTTGGGAAAGACGCGCGGCACGTCGTGCTGCTCCGCGAAATCCAGGGCGTACCCAACCGGGTGGACCGCACCGGCGTCACAGAGGGCGACCACGTCGTGGCCCAGTTCCCGTTCGATCGGGATCCAGTTCTGAGGGTGTGATGTGTCCAGATCGATGATGCCGATTTTCATTGCGCCTTGCCTCCGGTGTTCCGTCGGCGGGGCCCCACGCGTACGACCGTGCCGTCACGGACCGGCGCGGTGCAACGGAGCGTTCGGGGACGGACCAGCGACGGCACCTGCTCGACATCGTCGATACAGACCAGAGGCTCGGCGCACCATGCAGCCCGGGTTGTGATGTCGAAGGTCAGATCGGTGCACATCCTGCCGTCGGGCAGTTCGGCCAGCCGAAGGCGATAGGCCTCTTCTTCAGATCCATCCGGAGTCGGCAGCGGGTCAATGGAGCAGGCCCGACGCGTACGATGGTACTGGATCACCTCGTCCGGATTGGCGCACCAGACCTCGTCGCCTCCCTCCCCCAGCACGGTATCGAAGCGGAGGCGGAGCTGGGCCTCCGTACAGTCCTTGTGCGGGTGGACCGCTTCTTTGAGCGGGCAATGACAGTAGTCGATGATCCAGCCGGACCGTTCCTGAGCGTACCGGATATTTCGGAACGGGTCGTACTCGCTGAAGAACGGCTCGTAGTATTCCACGTGCAGGGCGGTGCGATTCAGCCAGAACAGTTCCTCGGTCGGGCGGTTCAGGGCATCGGTGATGCTCATCGCGCCGAGGTAGCCGAACGATCGGGCCGCCTCCAGGATGTGGTCGGCCATGTTATAGTTGTTGCCCGGCGCACAGTAGAGGCATACGGGCGCCTGAATCGCGTCCTCCAGTGTCTTTTTCGCGTCGCCGAGCTCTCGACCGACATCGTCGGGCCCGATCAACTCATGCGACCAGGAGTGATTCCCGACGCCCCATCCCCGAGCAATCAGATCCTGGAGCCCGGAGGGGCCCATGTGATGGAAACCGTTGTAGGACGATTGTCCCAGCTGCCGCACAGCGCCGAGATGGCCTGCGACCGCTTCGACATGGCCCGGGATACCCAGTTCCTCGTGGTGCGGTATGGCGAAGCGGTGCAGTTCTTCGAGCGCCTCGTCGTAGGTGACGGAATAGACCCATCGCTTGCCGTATTTCCACGGGCATATGGTGAGGTTCATGCACGATTCCTGTTCTTGCTAAAGTAGCCGGACCTCTCCAGCTCATCCAGAGCCCGGAGCGGCTCGAGAAGTCCGAAGGTGAAATAGGCGATCCGCTCATCCTCGGGGACTTTTGATCGCCCGATGGTGCGGCAATAGAGCCAACGCGCCCGCATGAAGAGCGGTAGGAGCGCACGTTCGTCGCCGACAGGGCGGCGTCTGGCGTAGGCCTCGAGGAACGCGTCGGAACGCTCCGTCGAAGGCAGCCAGGTGCGGGTGAGGAGCCGGATATCCGAGGAATCCACGTCGCCATCCCGGACTCCGGCGAAGAAGATAAGGCCGTCCGCGATATCGCGGAGTTGTGGCTGAACCGTCGCCCAATCGAGATCGTAGATGCCGCCGATCTGATCGCCGACGAAGGAGACGTTGGCGGGATGGTAGTCGCCGTGGATCACCTGACGGGGTACGGAATCGTACACGGAGTCGGGCAGTTCGCGGGCTATCCGATCGGTCTGAGCCATGAGGTAGGCGTGGTCTTCCGGGCTCATCGCCGCACGGAGATCCCCGTCCATATCCGCGAGGGAGGGGATCAGCTGCGCCGGGTCATCGTACCGGGGCCAGTCCTTGCCGGGAGGCGGTGTCCAGCCTTCGGTTGCCGCATGATATCGGCCCAGCGCGTCGCCGGCAGCGCGGATCTGCGCAAGGGATGTCCGGTCGTGTGGGCCGCCGTCACGATAGTCGTAGACCTCGTAGATATCGCCCCCCAGTTCGGTCCACCGCAGGCTGTCGAGCGAATGGAGCGCGAGCGGTGTGGGCAGCTTGTGGATCGCCAGGCGCTCCATAAGTGCGTGGTCAAAGGCCACGCAGGCGGGAGCTGAGTAGCGGGCATGGCGTCGGCGGAGTACGAAGTGTCCTCGTGCGGTGACGATCGAGACGTTGAGGTTGGCCGTGCCCCCGATCGGGCGCGGACCCTCCTGCAGATCCCCGAGATCGTATCGGGCGATGAGCTTGACGACAACCGCGAGATCGATCGGTCGCCGATCGGGAATCGTCGCCCCGGTAACTCCCGTCGGCAAGGCTCGGGCCGGGTTGGCGTCGGCGGATCCAGTCGTGTCGGACACGGCGCTGATCAGGCTCCTGCAGCCCGTTCGCAGGCGGCGAGGAAATCGTTTACGGCGGCGGTGTAGCCGATCCAGCACTCGATATAGCGAAGGGCCACCTCGGTATGGGTGCGCTGCGCCAGCGTCTCGGGGAACTCAACGGCCAGCGTCGCTTCCCTCAGCAGCGCGCATCGATAGCCGCGATTGGCCATGGCGCGCATCGCTGCCGGGGAATCGAGGATGCAGAGGTTCGTGCAGAAGCCGGCGTAGATCAGCGTGTCGATCCCCTGTTCCCGCAGCCAAAAGTCGAGCTGATCCGTGGTGACGAACATGGGCTCGTCGCCCTCCGGGCGAACCGGTTCGGCGATATCCAGATCCTTCCATCCTTCCCAGTCGTTGTACCCTTCGCCGTGGACCCGATTGGCGCGGACCGACTGGTTGCTGGAGATCGGCGCCCATCCAAAGGGGGCGGCGGTGTTCGGCTCGTTCGGGACGGGCGGCTGACGGTCGAGGTATCGGTTGCCGATGAGCTCCGGCTGGACGTGGATGACCGGCATGCCGATCCGCCGTGCGGCGATAAGGCAGGGAGCGATGAGGTCCCGGATGATCGCCCACGCCGCCGCGTGGTTGGCCGGCGAGCCGACGTCCACCCAGTAGTCCTCCGGCACAGGCGGCCCGCCCGGGCATCCGACATTCCAGCAGTGGAGCTCAACGAACGCGGTGCGGCGGATGTCGAGGTCCCAGGGTTCCTCGACGAGGCCCTCCGGATTGGACGTCGGAACCGCTCGGTAGTATCGGGCAGGGAGACGGAACGTCACGACCGGCTCCGGTTCGCATCGGCGACGACCTGGACGATCTCGGCGGCGATGGCGCAATGCTCATCGGTGTACTTTTCGCAGATCGTGGACCATCGTACCACTCGGGATACATATTCCCTCGCGGTCGGGCACATCACGCCCGTATAGCGGCGCTTTGTCGAAGCGGGGGGCGTCGAATAGGGGAAGCGCCCTGCCTCGGTCCATTCATCCAGAAACGGAAGGGCATCGGGCATCAAGTAGTACGCCGCGGCGCCTGCGCCCGGGATGCCCGCTTCGGCGCACTGGCTGGCGAACTCCTCGGTGGTGCAGGTAAACGCGCCCGGCTCGAGGCTGAAGGCGAGCATCCAGCAGGAGTAGACCTCCTGAGCGTCGGGAATCGGCTCGGGGACGATGCCGGGAATGGCGGCCAGGCGGCGGCTGATGTCCCGCGCAACCAGGTCGCGCCGCGCGACGTTCTCGTCGACGATCTCGAGCTGGGCGAGGCAGATCGCGGCGGTGCACTGCGGCATTCGGTAGGCGTACCCAGCCTCGGTATGGAGCCGGCCAAAATGGGGCTTCTGCACGCCCGCGCGGCTCTGGCCGATGAACCGCATCCGCTCGGCAAGTTCGTCGTCATCGGTGACCACGCACCCGCCGACATCGGCGCCCATCGTCTTTTCGGAGTCGAAGGAGAAACCAGCCGCCTTGCCCATGGTGCCGGCGTATCGGCCTTTATAGGTGCTGAACACGGCCTGGCAGACGTCCTCAAACACGGGAATGCCGTGTTTCTTGCCCAGCGCCAGAATCGGATCCATGTCGCAGACGATGCCGGTCTTGTGTACGACAAGGATGGCCCGGGTCCGGTCCGTGATGCAAGGTTCGATGGTCTCGGCCGACAGGTTCATCGTGCCCGGAGCCGTATCGGCGAACACGGGAATGTAGTTCTCCCGGATCAATCCCTGGACCGTGCCGTAATCGGTGACGGGGCTGACGATGATCTCATCGCCCGCTTCTCCGCCGAGCGACGCCGCGAGCACCGCCAGGGCCGGCGTGCAACCGGGCGTGCCGATGCAGTGTCGAACGCCGAGCTTCTCGGCAAAGGCCCTCTCGAAGCGCCCCATCATGTCGACGGTCAGGCCCGTCTCTACGATTTCCGCGAGGTACTCCATGGCACGCGGGCCAACGGTGCGGGGAAAGGAGTTGGGCAGTCGCCCGGTGAGATGCGCCCAGGCAGCAGCGCCGTACTTGACTCGTTCCATTTGTTGCGTCACTTTCTATGTTGTATTGCTCTCGCCGTTCGGCGTTCGCGTGGGAGCGGGTTTCAACACCCGAATCGATAAGTCGTCGGTCTGCACTATGATCTCGACAAGACCGTCACCGTCGAGATCGGCCAGGATCGTGTCCCGGACGGCGGTGTTGAACTGGGCCTTCCAGAGAACCACGCCCTTGCCATTTCGCTCGTCCAGAGCCACAAGCTCGCCGTTCTCGAGGCCGACCAGGAAGTTGTCGCGGCCATCGCCGTCGATATCGCCGCACGCAATCCGCATCGGGCCCGCCGACGCGACTCGCAGGTCCAGCGTCCAGCGGTCCTTGCCTGTTGCGGCATCGGCGCAATGGAACACCCCGTCTGCCGTGATCATCGCCACGTCCCATCGATCGCCGGAGCGGATCCGGCCCACCGCCGAGAAGCAGTTGAACCGCTCGTAGATGCCGCCATAGGGCGTTTTCGCGATGCGAGCCCCCGCAGTGTCGAGGATCTCCAGGTTCTCCAGCCCGGGCGAGAGGATGATGCGGGTCTCGCCCTTCGGTCCGAACGGGCCCACGATGGGCAGCACGTACTTGGCGCCGTCGCCTCTGCCGGGTATTTCGTCGAACCAGCCTCGAGCAACGGTAACCGAGCGGCCGTCCGCTTCATCCACGAGCAGGTGCTTGCCATGGTTGTCCACAAAGAACCGGAGCTTCCCATCGGGGCCGCGGAAGAGGGCGACGGGCTTGGGATGCGGGCCTTCCTTCGGATCGATCCATATCTGATGGCCGCGGAGATCGTAGAGGGCTTCCGCGCGGACGTGCACGCCCGTGTTCAGAGCGACGAGCATTCTGGGCGTCGATTGGCCATAAGGGAGGAGCATCCCCTGAGTCTGCACCGGCGGGGATGGCAGCTTCACGGTCGTCACCGGCGGCGTGATTCGGGCGCCCGGCCGGGGGTTGTACACGTACGCCTTCGGGGACTCCCAGTCGATCACGCAGACGAGCCGTCGCCCCTCGGGGCCCTGCCAAACGGCCGGCAGGGAGCCGCGCACGGTCCAGACGGCCTCAGCTGCATCGGTGGCGGACCCGGTGCGCAGCCAGTGGCCGCTCCGGCGCAGATCCGGCACACCGCCCATGGTCTGAAGGTCGGTCCGCGAGAACACGAGCTCTCTGTGCGAACCGGCGACGCAGACGACGGGCCCATAGGCGCCGATCTGGGGGGCCGAGGGCGCAAGGGGCACGTCGAGCGACGGTGCGGGGATCGGAATCGGCGCCGAGACATCGGCCGGCCGGTTTCCCCGGATCATACTCCTCGCGGCGGCGGACAGGGCGAACGGCTCGGTAAGCGAGGCGCCGTTGGCGATACGCCATCGAACAAGGGAGCCCTGGACGGTCAGCGCGATGCCGGAGGGACCACCCTCGACCGAAACATACGATGGGCTGACGCGGATCGCGTAGAATCCGGTGTTCAGGGGCAGAGGCGGCTGCAGATCGACAATGCTGGCCCCATCAACGACGGCGAGGTCCGCGTAGGTGGCGCCGCTGACCGCCTGAAACGTCGATATCGGAGCGGGCCTGCGCGCCTTCTCGGCGCTCGTAATGATCTCGGGCCGGCCGTCGCCATCCAGATCAAAACATCCCCAGAAATACCGATCCGGCAGGTCGGCGATCGGAGTGTCCCACCCCTTGAGCGGATCCAGTACGACAGTATGCCATCGCTGATCGCCCTTCAGATTGAAGAGGCCGACGATCATCTCCCGCTTGCCATCACCGTCGAGATCGGTAACGGTGGTCAGGTTGGGACGAAGTTCATATAGGTCGTCCGGCAGATCGTGTTCGACGAATCGCGACCAGGCGTATCGAAAGCCCTGTCCGTGATTGTTCAGCGCGATTCCCACATACTCCTCGACCTGGCAGGAGACCATAACCGCATCGCGAAAACCATCGCCGTCGATGTCGACGGCCTGCAGGAGCCCGTACGGGCGGCCGGTGCCGTCATGGCCGGGCACCGGATAGTGAATATCGAACTTGATCTTGCCGGTGTCGGTGTCAATCACCGCGAAGTACGAGGGCTTCCCTGCGAGAAGGATGTCGTCCCGACCATCGTTGTCCATATCGGCCAGGACGATGTAAGGCCCGAAGTTCGCCCAGTAGGTGTCGGGGTACCGCTCGTGCCACCGCTGCGCGGGAGGCCCCGGGGCGTTGAAATCGAACGCCATACCCTCGATGGTGTTCTGCGGAAAGGCGAAGAGCGTGCCGCCTCCAGGCCGGTTCAGGAACGCATAGCCCCCTTGATAGGCGTCGCGGGGCGGCGACCATTCCCAGAGAGCCTTGCCTGATGCAGCATCAAAGAGCGCGTATCCCTGATTGCCCGCCGTGGTGATGATCACGGGTGTGCGCTCGGCGCCGCACTCGAACACCTGGATCACCTCGCCTACACCGGTGAGTGGGCGATTCCAGATGGTCGATCCATCGGGGCGGATGAGCTTGAGCCCTCGACCGAACTGGCAGAGGTAGGCCTTGCCGCTCGGCAGGGCAATCGGGACCATGAAGCTGCACGACGGGGTCAGGCCGCCGTAGGCCCAGACTTCAACGGGTGGGGTGGTAAACCTGCCCGGGAGATCGGTTCTCGCCGTATTGGCCGTGTCGTGTCGCCAGAGCGGCCAGATGCCAGTCGGGGATTGCGGTATGGCGCTGTGTGCGGTGTTGGGGTCCGAAAGCGCCTTCCGTACGCTGCCATTCGAGGCGGACGGCGGCGGTCCGAACGCCGACGACTGTCCTCCGACGACCAGGGTCGACCAGAGCAGCGTGGCGGATAGGATGATGCGGTACGTCATCGCTCGGCGATCGCGCAGGACATCCGTTCGGTGATCGTCATAGGAAGCCCCATACCCTGAACGGAAGTTCGGCGGTTTTCGATCGAATCGACAAGATGGATCGCGGCCAGCGCCCCGGCCTCCGCGATCGGGGTCAGCACGGAGGTCAGCGGCGGATCGGCGAATCGCGCCATCTCGGTATCGTTATAACCCACCACAGACACCTGTTCCGGAACGCTTACACCGGCCTCACGGAGCGCCCGGAGCGCACCGAGGGCGAGGTAGTCATTGCGCGCGACGATTGCGGTCCAATCGCGACGGCCTGCCAGACGCTGCCTGGTGATGAGATAACCGTTCTCGAACTGATCGTCGGTGA
This sequence comes from Chthonomonadales bacterium, assembly GCA_013360745.1. Classification (GTDB taxonomy): domain Bacteria; phylum Armatimonadota; class Chthonomonadetes; order Chthonomonadales; family CAJBBX01; genus JABWBA01. Next base: position 26,495 of record JABWBA010000022.1, read on the forward strand.
AACAGCCGAACCAATCGTTGGGCTCATATCCTGCCTGGCTGATCGCACGACGATAGCCTTCCACTTTGGGGGAGCGGCTGCCGTTATCGGGATAGTCTCCGAAAAGACCCGCAATCCGGCGGTGGCCGAGGTTGACGAGATAGCGTACGGCCATGGCCATGCCTTCCGCGTCATCCCACGAAACACAGCCCGGGCACGGTCCTGGACCGCCCCAGACATAGATGACGGGAAGGCTCAGCCCTTTGAACAGGTCCTCTCTCGCGTTTGGATTCGCCAGCAGGATCGCCCCGTCGACCCGTCCCTCTGCGAGGACACCGGCCGTCTCGGAACAGAGGGCGAGGTGATATCCCCTCTTGCGTAGCGCCGCTTCCACAGGCTGAATCATCTGGACGAAATGGGGATCGACCATCTCCTTGGTGAAGAGAGCGATGGTCGAGGTGCGCTGGGTAGCGAGAGCTCTTGCGATCAGGTTGGGATGGTATTCCAATCTTGTCGCGGCTTCTCGTATCTTTCTGATCGTCGCCGGCGCAATCGGGATATTGGTTTTGTTGTTCAGGACCCGGCTCACCGTCGCGATGGAAACCCCTGCGGCCCGAGCGACGTCGGCAAGGGTAGTGCGTCTATTCGGCCTATCACTCCGGTATTTAAGCGTTTGCATTATTCCGCTTCCCTACAAGGGTATTCTGTCGCATGGGCGGAAACCCAGTGCCGACGCGTTCAGCTGCTGCTGTATCCATGGTCCGTCCAATCCGAGATAAGGAGTAAGCCATGAAGCGTAACGCGATCCTCGCGATGGCCGGACTCATCGTCCTCGGGGGTCTGGCTGCCTGCGGCAAGAAACCACCAGATCTCAGCGATATCCCTCCGCCCAAACCGCCCCCCGGCTACAGTCCCGCGCCCGAATCGGCGCCAAACGCGCCAGGCGCACCGGGGGCCGCTCCGAAGATACCGGCGCCGCCAAAGGAGAAGAAGTAGGCAGCGCCCGGTCGGGAGGCGGCGCTGCCGCCTCCCGGGAGCTTCATGGGACGCAACCGCGGCGGCTCGGGTCGATCCGTAGGCTCGGGCCGCCGCGGCATCATGACCTATGGACGCTCTACTTGTAGTTCAGATCCCACTGCATGTAGCCGGTGTAGGTGACCAGGAACTTGCCGTTGTTGAACTTGGAATGTCCGTCGGCATATGCTACATTGACGCCGCCGTGATGGATAAAGACCGAGTACCAGAGATTCGGATCGGCCAGCAGGAACCGCGCCACATCGTACATGCCCGATGTGCCGTTAATGAACGCGTAGAACTCGCCGTAGATGCCGCCGTAGAGCCGATCATAGTAGAACCAGGACGGCTTGGCGCAGTTGATGACTGCCGTCTGGGCGGGGTACGCGAGGGCTCCATCGCTCGCCCCGGTGTAGAACGAGTAGTTCCCGCCGGCAGGATAGTAGAAGTAGCCCAGATGGATGTTGTACGAGTAGGTACAGAGTTTATTGTACTGTGAGAAGCGAGTCATGGACGGGCAGAGCAAGATGCCTTCGTTCTTGATGTATGGCTGGAGCTTATTCTTGCCGTACCATTTACCTGCGTCGGCAAAGCCGTCCTCAAGATTTGCCGCAAAGGGAAACATCTCGTCGTAGTCCTGCACGTACATCCGCACGGCCGTACCCAGCTGCCGAGTATTGGACAGACACGAGGTTGCGCGTGCTTTCTCGCGAGCCTGTGCGAATACAGGGAACAGGATCGCCGCGAGAATCGCGATGATGGCGATAACGACCAGGAGTTCGATGAGCGTGAACCCTGCCTTCCGTCTCATACTGTGTACCTCCACCTTCCGGTTGGATTTCGTGGTCATGTCCCGATCCCTCGGACCATGACTCCGTGGTGTCTCTTTCACCGCGCCTGCTCGATGCGCCGACCCCTGCAGCTGGCTCACCCCGTGGTTGTCGGGAACGCCGTCTGCCGACGGCGGCGGAAGATCGTTAGCCCTGCAATGCAATCGCTTGCATGACTAATGTGGATAATAACACGATGATGGAGCATTGTCAAGGAACGGACGAAAAATACCGGCGATTTTGGATTTCGTCGGTAATCGATCCTGTTGCCGAGTTGGAGGAAGGCTACGGCCTGCCGAACGCCAGGGTCATCAGGACCCTATCGGGAGGGATGTTCGCAGCGCCGCTCCTCGTCGAAACTGATGGCCGGCGTCTCGTCCTGCGCCCGCACAGCTTCCGAAACACCTCCGGCTCATTTCAGTTCCAGTCTGAGGTTATCGGTCATGCAGCCGCCGCCGGACACCCATGCCCGCGTGTGCTCCGCCGTTTGGACGGGACCTGGGGGCGTCGTGTGGGGCATGTATTCTGGGCGCTGTATGAGTATGTCGATGGCGCGACAATGTCCTGGACCGCGTGGGCCGATGCCAAGCGGACCCCGGCAGGCCGGCTCGAAACGGTTGCCGGCATGGCCGCAAATCTGCACGATCTGTTCCGGCGCTGGGAGACGATCCCTGCGGGTTCGGCCTTGCGTACGGCCCTGCCGCCCATCCAGTTTCGGCATCTTGCGGCCTGCGCACGCCACGCGATCGGCGCCGCGAACGCCGCGGCGGCCGAACAGGACCGACTCCCGAAGACCGTCGGCGCGCTGGCCGATCCCGCCATTCCAGACGCCTGGGGCCGGCTCGTAGAGGAGGCTCAGGGGCTAGGGGGCCGACGACTGCCTCGTCAGATCGTCCACGGTGACTTGTCGCCCGTGAATCTGGTATGGACGTCGCACAGGCCGGAGCCATACTGGATCGACTGGGATTGCGTCCATGTGGGCCATCGGCTCTACGATGCGCTCGGGGATGTTCTGCTCCGCGTGGACAGCTCGGAGGCGGCGGACGCACGGGTCGATCCCGATGAGATCTGCCGTTATGTCGAGGCGTATAGCGGGGCATCGAACGACCCGCTCGGCGTTCAGGAACGAGCGTGTGTCGCGATGTTCCTCGTCGCAAGGCAGCTCGAGGACCTCCGCCAGCGGTGCGCGGTTGTCGCGACCCTCCCGGCGGAGCGGGACGCCGAATACGCGAACCTCATCCGGATGCGGCTCTCGCTAATCGAACAACTACGGCAGTACTCGCCATGGAAAGGAGGCACAGCGCCTTGGATGTAATCAACCTTCGGAGCGATACGCAGACGTTGCCGACGCCCGAAATGATGGAGGCCGTTGCGGCGGCCCAACTCGGCGATGACACGTACGATGAGGACCCAACCGTCCGGGCCCTCGAGGAAGAGGCCGCGCGCCTGTTGGGCAAGGAGGCGGCGGTTCTGTGCATCAGCGGGAACATGGCCAACCTCGCCTGTCTCATGGCGCACGCGGCCCCCGGGGATGAGGTCTTTCTCGATCCCGAGAGTCATATCTATTACTATGAAGTCGGAGGGCTGGCCAACATCGCGGGCCTGATGCCCATGCCGGTACCGTGTCCCAGCGGCCGCATGGACCCGGGCGATCTCCGCCGGGCCGTCCGCAGACCGAACCTGCACTATCCTGTCCCGAAGCTGCTGTGCCTAGAGAACACGCATAACCGGGCGGGCGGCACCGTAACGCCGCTCGACCTCCATAACGCGCTCTGCGATACCGCCCATGACCTCGGATTGACCGTGCACCTGGACGGCGCTCGGATCTTCAACGCAGCGATTGCCGCAGGCGTGCCGGCCTCGGCCTTCGCCGAGAAGGCTGATTCGGTGATGTTCTGTCTGTCGAAGGGCCTGAGCTGCCCGCTGGGGTCGATCGCCGTCGGGAGTCGAGAGGTGATCGAACGGGTCGATCGCGCACGCAAGCGATTGGGCGGCGGCATGCGTCAGGCGGGGATCATTGCGGCGTGCGGGCTGGTAGCGCTCCGTACCATGGTCGATCGGCTTGCCGACGATCACGCCAACGCACGCTTGCTCGCTGATGGGCTGACGGCCGTTCCCGGTCTGCGCGTCGACCTTGCGACGGTCGAGACGAATATGGTCTACGTCGATCATCGGGATGCATATCCCGACACGGGCGCCGTTCTGGCTCGTATGAAAGCCGTCGGAGTGCTGGCGAGCGGTCGACCGCCCCATCACATCCGGTTCGTCACCCATCGGCACTACGGCCCGGACGACATCCGGGAAGCGGTCGAGCGAGTCCGTACGGCGCTGAGAGCCGACGGATGACGCCTGCAAGGAGAAGACACGGATGATCGACGGCAGGGTGCAGATCGGCGTGGTCGGCCTGGGATCGTTCGGCGCGCGCTATGTCCGGGCGCTGCAGGCGATGACCGGTGTCGATGTCCGCTGGGGTGTCGGCCGGGATCCGGAGCGGACGCGGACTGCGGCGGTGAGCCTGAACCTCCCGTATCATACGGTTGAGGTCGCCGAGGCCTGCGCGGACCCGAAGCTCGACGCGATCGTCGTCTGTACGCCGGAGGACGCCCATGTCGAGCCGACCCTCACCGCGCTCGGGGCCGGTAAGGATGTGATCGTTGAGAAGCCCCTGGCGTCGACGGTCGCCGACGGCGAGGCGATGGTCCGGGCCGCGGCGGAGGGCGGACGGCTGCTGATGACCGCGTTTCTGCTCCGGTTCGATTATCGGTACGCGACGTTGAAGCAGCGATTGCCCCGGATCGCGCCCATCCATAACGCCTACGCCTATCGGAACTTCGATCGGAGCCTGTTCCGGCTCTACAGCCGCACCCACAGCCTGATCGAGAACGCCATCCACGATATCGACCTCCTCCTGTGGTATCTGGATGAGCCGGTCGTGCGCGTCCGGGGTCTCTGCCGCAATACCATGGGCCTGCCGAACCCCGATGTGAACTGGGGCGTCATGGAGTTTCAGAGCGGCGCCATCGCGACGCTCCAATCGACCTGGCTCTATCCCGAACAGGCTCACGAGAACCTGCAGTGGAACGCGGGCGTTCAGCTGATGGGTGAGCGCGGTGTCCTCGAATGCGCCAACGACCGGGGCGGCCTCCGGGCGAATACCGACGACGCGGGGATCCTGCTGCTCGATCAAACGGGCTGGGCCGATCTCCACGGGGAGGCGCGAGGGGCTTTCGGCGCGATGCTGCGCCACTTCATCGCCTGCATTCGGAGGGAAACAGCCTATGCGGGCACAACCGCTGCGGAGGCGCAGGAGGCGATGCGGATCGCCTGCGGCATGGTGGATAGCGCCGCTCGTGATGGCGAGCCGGTCACAATCGAGCGAGGTGCGGCTTAGGGCGCTCGGCGACGGATCACCACAGCCAGATCGATTCGGCCTTGCGAACGCGAAGCCGATGGCGACGAGGTCAGTTCCTGCGCGGCAGGATCGGCTCGGTCTTTGGTTCGTCGGTCATGATGCCGTTGAGCCCCGCGATCATCTGGGCGAGGCCGTCGGCCAGCTGCTGACCCGTGATGGGCGTCTTGTTCGGTTCGAGCAGCTTCGAACCGGGCCAGACCATCCTTCGATCGATCAGATACTTGAGCTCCCGATGCACCGGGGTATCGGTGAGTTTCACCTTCGGCCGCGCCGGCAGCGCCTTGCTTATGAAGGGTCGGTCTGCCGCCCTGGTCGGGAGACCGGCGAGGGCGTAGGGGACCACCCGAACGATCGATTCGGCGACGTCGTACCGGGTGACTGGCCGTTTCCTCCAGTCCTTCGGGGCGACAGCGGCTTTGAGGGGCACGGCTCTGGTCGCAGGCCATCGGTGCGCCTGCAGAAGGCGGGCGACGCGTGCGAGCACGGTCACTGTCTCCGCGCGGCTCACCCTTCGGGAACCATCAAAGCGGCCCGCCGGCGCTCCCATCACACCCGTTTGCAGAACGATCCGAACCGCCTCGGCGGATCGGTGTCGGGCGGGGACGTCCCGGGGCAGGTCGGGCGGATCGGCCCATATGTGGAGGCCGATCACGATCAGGCCGACGGCAGTCGCGGCGGAAAGCCCTGCCGTTCCATTCGACCGACGCCCGACGGCGGGTTTCACTGGCTCAGAATACCGCGATGACCGCTCTTACGGATGGCAGGCAGCTCATCGAGCGCGCGTCCGGTCCCGAAGGCGACGCATGAGAGCGGATCGTCGGCGACATAGACCGGGATGCCGGTGGCGGCGGAAAGAAGATCGTCAAAGCCGTGGAGCAGAGCTCCGCCCCCGGTCAGCCAGACGCCCCGTTCGATGATATCCGCTGACAGCTCAGGCGGGGTCTCTTCGAGGACGGCTCGGACTTTCTCGACGATCTGGGTAACCGGTTCGTTCAACGCGCCCCGGATCTCCTCAGATGTCACCGAAACGGTTCGGGGTAGGCCTGCGACAAGGTCGCGCCCCCGCACCTCCATGGTTAGTTCGTCGTCCATCGGGTAGGCCGATCCGATTCGGACCTTGATCTCCTCAGCGGTCCGGTCACCGATCATCAGATTGTGGGCGGCCCGGATGTGGCGGATGATCACATCGTCCATCTTGCCGCCGCCGACGCGAAGGCTGCGGGAGATGACGATCCCTTCCAGCGAGATCACTGCGATATCGGTGGTCCCGCCGCCGATATCCACCACCATGTTTCCGCCCGGGTTGGCGATGGGAAGCCCGGCTCCAATGGCCGCTGCCATCGGCTCCTCGATCGTGAAGGCCTCGCCGGCGCCCGCCTCTCGAGCCGCCTGAAGGACCGCGCGCTTCTCAACATCGGTGACGCCGGAAGGGACGCACACGAGCACGCGTGGCTTGAAGATCCTCTTGCGGCCGACGACCTTCCAGATCAGATGCTCCAGCATCTTCCTCGTCGTCGTATAATCGGCGATGACGCCGTCGGACATGGGGCGGATGGCGACGATGTTCCCCGGTGTTCGCCCGATCATCAATCGGGCCTCTTCCCCTACTGCCAGTATTTTCTTGGTAGTCAGGGAGACGGCCACCACCGATGGCTCCCGGAGGACGATGCCGCGGCCTCTCTGGAACACGATGATGTTGGCAGTGCCGAGATCGATCCCCAGTTCCGGAGTAAGCGAGATCATGGCAAACGATGGCCTCCTCCGGTGTTCGATCCCCCCGTGATCGCCGCGCCAAGGCCCTGGAGCTTCTCGGTCAGGTTTTCGTAGCCCCGTTCCATATGTTCGACACCGACGATCTCCGTCATACCTTCCGCGGCAAGGCCAGCGCATACGAGCGCCGCACCGGCTCGCAGGTCCGTCGCAGCAACAGGGCAGCCTGTGAGTCGGGGCACACCGGTGATCACCGCACTGCGGGCGCTGACCCGGATATCGGCGCCCATACGATTCAGCTCATTGACATAGCGGAACCGGCTTTCGTAGACGTTCTCGGTGATCACCGAGGTGCCCGAAGCGATGCTCAGAAGCGCCGCAAAGAGCTGCTGCATATCGGTAGGGAAGGCCGGATGCGGATTCGTGCGGATATCCACCGGCCTGGGTTGATCGGCAGATCGTACCCTCAGGCCATGGGCATCCGAGGTGAGTTCGATGCCCGCCTCCTCGAGTTTGTTCACCACCGGACGCATATGTTCCTCTACGGCATTCTCGATAAGGATATCTCCCCGGGTGATGGCGCCGGCCACCGCAAAGGTGCCGGCTTCAAGCCTGTCGGGGATCACTTCGAACTCGCCGCCGCCGATCCGATCCACACCGGTGATATGGAGCGTGGTTGTACCCGCCCCCTCGATGCGTGCGCCGAGGCTGTTGAGAAACTCAGCAAGGTTGACGACCTCGGGTTCGGCGGCGCAGTTCTCGATGATCGTGACGCCTTGCGCCCGACAGGCCGCTGTCATCAGATGCTGCGTGGCGCCGGCGCTCTGGAAATCGAGATAGATCGTAGAACCGATCAGGTTCCGAGCCACGGCCGTATACAGGCCATGCTCCGAATAGAGATTGGCCCCGAGCCGTCGAAGTCCGTCGATATGGAAGTTCACCGGACGCGCTCCGATATCACAACCGCCCGGAACGGGCACTCGCGCATAACCGAACCGGGCGACAAGCGGCCCGAGCACGTTGAACGAGGCGCGCATTTTGCGGACCAGTTCATAGGGAGCTTCGAGCTCCAGAATATGCGAGGGATCGATGCAGACCGTCGTACGGTTCCGAAACTGAGTCGGCGCGCCGAGGTCGTTGAGCAGCTCCACCATTGTGTGGATATCGCCGATCCGGGGGACGTTGTGGAGGATGATGGGCTCCTCCGCAAGAACCGACGCGGCCATGATCGCGAGCGCAGCATTCTTGCTGCCGCTCACGGTCACCACTCCCTCCAGACGTCGACCGCCCTCTACACAGACTTTATCCAAACCTCGTCTCCCCCGGGGATTGGTTCTGGGCTGAGAACGCCGCTCGCCGGGCCGAACCTTGTCCGTGCCCAAGTATACCTGCACGAGTTGGGGCCTCATGGCCGTGGATGGCACGGGCTCCGAGCGCTCTTCGTATCAACCCTCACGAGCCATCGCGGGGCCCGGGACCGGAGAACGGCTGATCAGTCGGTCCTGGGCCGCCGAAACAGGCCGTAGACGATGATCGCGCCGCAGAGATAAACGAACCAATCGCCCCAACGCACGTACGGCGTCATGCCGTCCCGCAAGAACACGAGCTCCGTGATGGCCGCAGGCTCGTAGGGATTGGCGATCATCTGGGATCCGTTGGGGCCGACGATGCCGGTCAGGCCGGTGAGCGCCGCTGCGCATACGGTGCGGCGAGTCTCGATGGCCCGAAACACGGTCATCGCAAAGTGCTGTCGCGGCGATGCCGAACGACCGGCCCAGCCGTCGTTGGTGCTCGACACGAGAATGTTGGCGCCGTTGCGCACATGGTCCCGTGCGATACTCGGGAAGATCGATTCATAGCAGATCATCACCCCGATCCGCATCTCCCGGGCCTCAAGGGGTTTCTGCGGGCCGCCCCCCGCAACGTCCTGCGCCGGCACCCGGAACAGGGCGCTGACCGGTCGCAGCAGCCAGCGGGCCGGCACCCACTCTCCATACGGTACGAGCTGCCGTTTGTCATATCGCCCCTCGATCGTCCCGTCCGGGCCAACGAGGGCGGCGGAGTTCCGCTCCCGGCCTTCGTCATCGGTGAACGCGGTCCCGACGAGGTGATAGCCGGATGTCCGCTCCGCGAAGCTGGTGAAGAGGCTCCGGAGGTTCGGGTCATGGACGACGTCGCCCGGGCAGGCCGATTCCGGCCAGACGGTCAGCGAGGGGGCGCTCACCGAAACCGCATCCGCAGCCGAGACCAGAGGGCGGAGCCGCGCGCCCAGATCGGTATCGGAGAGCCCGGGATTGGGCTGAATGAGGGAGGTGACCACCGGCGCCCCGTTCCACGGCAGGCCGGCGGTGAGCATTCCGTAGGTAAGGGCGCCCGCGTAAAAGAGGCAGGGCAGCACCAGCACGCCGATATCCAGATGAAGCCCGCCGATGCGGAGGACCGCGCGCCCGCGCCGAGCCTCTCGCGACCGGTCCCCCGACGCCCACGAGGGCAGGGCCGACAGACCTGCGTTGACCAGGGCGAGCACGAAGCTGACGCCATACACCCCGACGAGATCGCTGATCTGGATAAGGCTCAACGATCGGTACTGGGTATATCCCGCCAGGCCCCAGGGCATGGCTACGCTCCCGAGGGTCCGCAGCCATTCCACCGCCACCCAGCTGCAAGCAGTGAGCAGGAGCCTCCCATCGCCCGAGCTGCGCCGGCCCACGGCCCACGCAATCAGCCCGAACAGGCCGAACCAGAGCCCCTGGATGAGCGATAGCAGCGCCCAGGCCATCCAACCCCAGGAGGTGCCGGACCAGTGCACGACGGTCACGCCGATCCACGGCGTCAGCGCGGCGAAGTGGAGGACGCCGAAGAGATAGCCCAGGCCGAACCCGCCGCGGCCGCTCCGCGCCGACCGGACCGCCCAGAAGAGAGGCGCGTAGGCCATGTAGCCGAGCCATCCCCAGTCGAGAGGCGGAAAGGCCATCGAAACCATGGCCGCGGATGCGACGACGGCGATCAGCAAACCGCGGCGTTGCCCCTTCGGCGCTGTGTCGGTTATACTGGGGCGGTCGGCCGGCGCACGGGCATCGATCGAGGCTTCGCCCTCGGTCGGTTCGATCGGCGTATCGGTCGACGGTTTTTGGCGGTCGTCACTCATGCATAGTCCTCCCAACGCCTATAGGTATAGCAGACCGCGCAACCGCCAGCGACATGGGTGCGCCGCAGGCTTCGTTCTTCGCTGCACAGGAGTTCGCCTGTTGGCGGCCCTGCTCCTCCTGCCCCTCGCCGGATGCGCAAGGGCGCCCAGCTCGGCCGGCGCCGGCGTGCGCCTTGCGGTGGCCGTCCGGATGAACGGCCCGGTCAACGAATACTATCATTACTATGTGCTGATCCGGAACGGGGCCGACCCCTCCGGGCAGAACGGGCCGATCCCGGTCATCCTCCCCCCCTATCTCAACGGATTCGCCACCGGACAGAACGCCGCGACGCCGGGTTTCACCGATTTCGTCGAGTTCTGTCGCGGTCAGCGCCAGCCCACGGCATCCGGCTACGGGCTCTACCATATCCCCGATGGGCTCAACGGCGACCCGAATCGGAACGTCTATGCCGCGCGCGGCGAGCCCGAGTACACCCTGCCCCCGGGCGGCGGCAATCTACTGCAGTTTGAGCTGGACCTGGCGCGTCTGCAGCCAGCGGCGGGCGAGCCCGACCCGAACGCCGGCCAGCTGCCCCGGTATCTGCAGGTCAATATCCTGGCCACGACGACGACCCCGACCGATCCCGCTGTGCCCGACCCCGACAAGTACGTCGATGCCATGGGCGAACAGACCCTCGGCTCCGGATCCTTCAATACCTATATCACCGTCGATACGATGACCGCACGAGTCTACGAGAGCAGCTCATCGCCCGGTTATCCCGGCTATGAACCGCTGCACGACACCTATCCGGCCGACCGTGATCCGGCGGTCGACATCGCCTACTGGAGCATTCGCACTCTGGGCCGCTGATAACCGAGCGGCTCCGGGAGGAGGACCCATCCCGTGATCATCCTCGCACTGCTGACCGCCGCCATCGTCGTTCCGTCCATGCGGCAGGCCGATCCACGTCCCATCGAAGCCGTAGAGTACGCCGATTCGGCCGCGGCCGCGCGAGCCTGGCAGCCGCAATATGGCTCGGAGCCCGTGGCGTTGAGCGCCGAGAAGACGCCCGACGGAGGGGCGGCCCTGCGGCTTCCCTGCGACATGTCGAAGCTGCAGGAACGGGCCTGCTGGGATCGCGCCGTCTCCCTCGATCTTTCGCAGGAGTCCCGCCTCCGGTTCTGGATCAAGGCGACCGGCGATATCGCCGCTCTGGCCTCGTGCACCCTCTATCTCAACGCGGGCGACGGTTGGTACGGCCAGAACTTCGATATCCCCGACGATGGCTGGCATCTCGTGACCCTCGACCGGGGCAGTTTCACCCCCGAAGGCAACCCCGACGGCTGGGGCAAGATCCGCGCCATCCGCCTCTCCTTCTGGAAAGCCATGGACCGAAGTGCAGCCGTCTTCTTCGGCGGCATGGTCGCCGAAAGCGCCTCCGTCGCGGTCGTGCGCTGCACCCGTGGCGGCAAGGAGGTCGAGAGCTGGCCCGACCGAATGACCACCATGCTCAGGGCGGCCGGGATCGACGCGGGCACGGTCGACGATGTCGATGTGGAGCAGGGCGTGCTGCGGGGCAAGAAGATCGCCGTCTATCCGATGAACCCGGCCGTATCGGAGGCCGAGGCCGCCGAACTGCAGCGCTTCGTCGACGCCGGAGGGCGGATCCTCGCCTGCTACATCATACCGGAGCGTCTTGGCAGGCTGCTCGGCGTCGAGTCGACCGGCTGGCTCGGCAATGATCCCGCCGGACGGTTCTCCGCCATGCGCTTCGTCGGCGACGCCCCGGATGGGCTCCCCCGCATCGCCCGCCAATCCTCATGGAACATCACCACGGCCCGAGCCGCCGGCCGCAACGCCCGCGTCATTGCCGATTGGATCGATGCCTCCGGGAAGCCTTCGGGCGCACCGGCTGTGCTCCTCAGCGACACGGGGGCGTTCATCTCGCACGTCGTTCTCGATGACGACCGTCCCGCCAAGCTGCAGATGCTCCGTGCGCTCTGCGGCTCCTTCGATCCGGGCGTCTGGGCGTCCATTGCCCGAGATGCGCTGCGCAACAGCCGTACGCTCAGCGGTCGCTGGGACGACATCGATCAAACGATCGCGGGCATCTCCGCCATGGCCGCTCGGGCCGCGACCCAGGCCGAGGTTGCGCCGCTCCTGCAGTCCGCAAAGCAGGCCTGCGCCACCGCCGACGATGCGGTACGGAAGGGCCGCTATCGGGAAGCGCTCGAACCAGCCGCTCTCGCCGAACAACGGCTCACCGAGGCGTTCGCCCGTGCCCAGAGCTCCCGCCCGGGCGAGTTCCGCGCCTTCTGGTGCCACAGCGCCTACGGTGTCGAGGGCATGACCTGGGATCAAGCCGTCGCCAACCTCAAGCGGCACGGCTTCACTGCGATCATGCCCAACATGCTCTGGGGCGGCTCCGCCGATTACCCGAGCGCCCTCCTGCCCGTCAGCGAACGCTCGCGGAAGGAGGGCGACGCCATCAAGACCTGCCTCGCCGCATGCCGAAAGTACGGCCTCGAGGTGCATGTCTGGAAGGTCAACTGGAACCTTGGCAACGCGCCCGCCGATTTTGTCGAACGGATGCGCCGCGAAGGACGACTGCAGCGGACCAACGGCGGCGTCGAGGAGGCATGGCTCTGTCCCAGTCATCCCGCCAACTTCGCACTGGAGCGGGACTCCATGCTCGAAGTCGTGCGAACCTACCCGGTCGATGGCATCCATTTCGACTACATCCGGTATCCCGACAGCGCAAAATGCTACTGTGACGGCTGTCGCGAACGCTTTGTCGGCCTGCTCGCCAGCCGCTCCGATCGCCCGTTCACCGGCCTCAACGATTGGCCCCGTGATGTCCTGCGGGGCGGCCCTCTCTATGCCGACTATCAGCAGTTCCGCCGCTCCAACATCAACCGCCTCGTGAAGGCCGTCGCCGAGGAGGCCCGGCGCATCCGCCCGAGCGTCAGGATCTCCGCTGCGGTCTTTCCCAACTGGCCGGCGTGCCGCGAGGAGATCGGTCAGGATTGGGGCCTCTGGGTCCGCGAGGGCTGGCTCGATTTCGTCTGCCCGATGGACTACACCGCCTCGAATCGGGAGTTTCGCACCCGGGTCCAGATCCAGAAAGCCGAAGTCGCAGGCCGCATCCCGCTCTATCCCGGCATCGGCGCATCCGCGCCCGGCCTGAGCCCGATTCAGGTCCTCGAACAGATCGGCATCGTCCGCGACGAAGGCGCCCCCGGCTTTATCATCTTCAACTACGATCCGACCACCGTCTCGGAACACGTCGCGATGCTGAGCCTCGGGGCCACAAAGGAGTGAGGCCCGGTGGCTGAGCCTGTCGAAGCCACCGGGGCTTCGACAGGCTCAGCCACCGGGCCGGTACGGGCAATTCATGAATTGCCCCTACGACGACGGGGCTCTTGCCTCTAGCCTCTTGCCTCTAGCCTCTTGCCTCTAGCCTCTTGCCTCTTGCCTCTCAGCTCTCAGAAGGACCATCCGATGCTGGGCGAGAAGGAAGGCTCCGGCGGACAGCCGGAGGGCAACATGGGTGGATGGCGAACGACGAGCGCGGCGTGGGTTGTCGGCGCGGCGCTGGCGATGAGCGTGGCGGCGCAGGGTCAGGGCGCGGGCGCCGCGAAACGGGACGGGGCGATTGCGCTCCGAACGAGATACGTGGAATGGGTGATCGGGCCGGACGGCCGCAACGTGCGTTTCGCGGTGCGCCGCACGGGCCGCGATCTTCTGGCGGCTGCGGGTTCGCCAGCGTTTATCGTCCGGGTGGGGGCCGAGACGCGGCTCCCGACGTCGTTCCGCCGGGAAGGGTCCGTGGGTGTGGTCGATTTCGGCGATGTGCGCGCGGAGATCGACATGCGGGAGACGCCCGACGCCGTTGTGATGCAGGTGCGCGCGGTGCGCGGGCCGGCGGAGGAGCTGACGTTCGGACAGGCGGCATTGAAGCTTGCCATGGATGGGTCGGACCCGCTTGAGTTCAGCGGGCTCGCCCGCAACGACCGGACGAACATACCGGAGCTGCCGGGTGCGACGACGCTGTTCCGGGCCATCGCCTATCGTCGGCTCGGGTTCGAGGGCGCCTCGGCCGCCTTCGTGTGCGCTCCCGCTGCGGGGCTCCGGAAGGCGCTGCAGCGGGTGGCGGCGGCTTCGCCGGAGTTGCCGCAATCGCCCATCGGCGGGCCGTGGGCGATGGATTCGCCGGCCAATCGGCGCTCCTATCTCTTCAACTTCAACGGCCTGAACGAACGGGGTTCGAAGCCCTGGATCGACCTGGCCCATGCGCTGGGCGCCGGGCAGATCGACTTCCATGGCGGGACCTCGTTTCGGTTCGGTGACTTTGTGCCGAATCCGGAGACCTACCCCGACGGCATGGCGGATCTGAAACGGACGGTGGACGCCCTGCACCGGGCGGGACTGCAGGCGGGGCTCCACACCTACTCGTTCTTCATCGATAAGCGGTCCCGCTATGTCACTCCGAAGCCCGACCCGCGACTCGCCTCGGCGCGCTCCTTCACGCTGGCGGGGCCGATCTCGGCCGCCGATGGGACGATCACGGTGGCGGAGTCGACCGAGGGGGTCAACGCGATCACCGGCTTCTTCGTCAACAACAGCGCGACGCTCCGGATCGGCGACGAGCTCGTGACGTTTCGCGAGGCATCGCGGACGCCTCCGTGGCGTTTCACCGGCTGCGTTCGGGGCGCTTACGGCACCCACGCCTCGGCGCACGAGGCCGGAACGCGCGCCGACCACCTGAAGGAGCTGTTCGGCCTCTTTGCGCCCGACGCCGAGACCGACCTCTTCACCGAGATCATCGAGAACACGGCCCGGACGTACAACGAGTGCGGGTTCGATATGATCTATCTGGATGCGCTGGACGGCTCCTTTATCCATGCCGGCCCGGAGTGGGCGTGGCGCTACAGCGCCCGATTCGTGTACGACCTCGTTCGCCGCCTCAAGCGCCCGGCGATCCTGGAGATGAGCACCTTCCACCATCATCTCTGGTGCGTACGATCGCGCATGGGGGCATGGGATGCGCCCCATCGGGGCTACAAGGAGTTCGTCGACATGCACCGGATCGTCAACCGGGATTGCGCGAGGATGTACTTGCCCTCGCATCTCGGGTGGTGGGCGGTGTCCGGATGGGGCAGTCTCCAGCAGGCCCGCACGTATCCGGACGACCTGGAATACCTGCTCTGCAAGGCGCTGGCCGACGATGCGGGCGTCTCCTTCGTGTACGGCTTCGCGCCGGAGACGTTCGCCGGCTCGCCCGGGGCCCAGCGGTACGCCGCGATGATCCGACGGTACGAGGCGCTGAGGCGGGAGGGGGCGCTGCCCAAGGCGATCCGGGAGCGGCTCGGCCGGGCCGGCGAGGAATACACGCTGGAGGAGGGACGCCCCGGCCAGCGGGCGTTTGTGCGGGTCGAGTACGAGACGCACACGGGAGAGGGATCGGCGTTCTCGGCGCACTTCGGAAACAGCCGCGCCGAGCAGCCGTTGTCCGTGCGGATCGAGCCGCTGATGCGCGAATCGGCGGAAGCGCCCGGCCGATCGACGCTCCTGGACGCTTCCGACGCCCGGGCGCTGTCGAAGCCGACCGCCTGCGACGGCGTACGCCTCGACGCGGAGACCGTGACCGTCGCGGGTCCGAAGCCCGCGGGCGCGCCGGCGACGGCTCTCAGGCTCCGCGCGTCGAACGCTCGGAGGGAGCGGCGGGGCGCGTGGGGGATGGTGGAGCGGGTCTTCGATGCGCATCGCAACCTGCGCGATTGCGGCCTCGGCGTCTGGGTCCACGGCGACGGCAAAGGGGCCGTCCTGAACTTCCAGCTTCGGAATGCGCCGAACCTATCGCCGGCGGTGGCGGAGCGGTATCTGGTGGTCGATTTTACGGGCTGGCGGTGGTGCACGCTGATCGAGCCGGAATCGGCCCGACTCAGCGCCTACTCGTGGCCCTATGCGGGGCAGCGGTCGGAATGGGAGGCGAACCCCGGGCTCGCCTTCACCTCGGCTTATAAGACCTACCATCCGGTGATCGACCTCGGGCAGGTTGCGGCGATCAGCGTCTGGGTCAACGAGACGCCGGCAGGAGGCTCGACCGAGATCCTCATCGGTGATATCGTCTCGCTGCCCCTGACGCCGTCGTCGATCTCCGAACCCTCGATCACCCTCAACGACCGGACGCTTGCCTTCCCGGTGACGCTGACTGCTGGCCAGTACGTCGAGTACGTACCCGGCGGCGGGAACCGCGGGGGAACGGCGAGCGTCTACGGTCCGGACAACGCGCTCGTTCGCAAGGTTGATCTGCGGGCAATCGCGCCGACCCTTCCGTCGGGCGGCGCGGATCTGCAGGTACAGTGTCGGACTGCCGACGGGGCGGCCCCTCGCGTGGCTGTGACGGTCATCACTCGAGGCGAGCGGCTCCGTTTCTGAGCAGTGCGGGTTCGGGACGGTCGAGGCTCGGGCGGCGCAAGGCCACCGGGAGGGGGTGCAACGGATATGGTCAGATTCGGGTTCGTGACGACGCTCATCGCCGCTCTGGCCCTGATGGTCGGGTCGATCGGGGCCCTGGGCCAGGCGGGTTCGGCATGGGCGTGGGGCTACAACTTCGAGGGTGAGCTCGGCGACGGCACGAATACGAACCGTGAGCTGCCCGTGACCGTTCTCAACGTCAGCGGCATCATCGCGGTTTCCGGCGGCGACTACCACAGTCTGGGTTTGCAGTCCGATGGGACCGTCTGGGCGTGGGGCGCCAACTACTACGGGCAGCTCGGGGACGGCACCGTTATCGAACGCTGGACGGCTGCCCGGGTTCTGGGGCCCGGCGGCATGGGGGTGCTGACCGATATCGTCGGCATCGCCGCAGGCGATCTGCACAATCTGGCGCTCAAGTCGGACGGAACCGTCTGGGCCTGGGGCGACAACTGGTGGGGTGAGCTGGGGGACGGTACGAACACGGACCGATGGACGCCCGTTCAGGTCCGCGGTCCCGGCGGCGTCGGATATCTCACGAACGTCGTGGCGATCGCCACGGGCGGCTGGCATAGCCTGGCGTTGAAGTCGGACGGGACGGTGTGGGCCTGGGGATACAACAAGTACGGCCAGCTCGGCGACGGCACGACGACCGACAGCGCGTACCCGATACAGGTAGCGGGCCTGTCGGGCGTGGTGAGCATCGCGGGCGGATTTCAGCACAGCCTTGCGGTGACGGACACCCACGAAGCGCGCGCGTGGGGCCGCAACCTCGACGGCGCGCTCGGCGACGGCACGACCACGAATCGCTGGCTGCCGATCACGGTGCTCGGGGTGACGACCGCTGCCGAAGTGAAGGCGGGGCAGAATCACAGCCTGGCCCGACTGACCTCCGGGACGCTCGTCGCCTGGGGCAACAACGTCCTGGGACAGCTTGGAGACGGCACCACCACCAGCGCCACCAGCCCGGTGGCGGTGGTCGGGCTGACAGGGGTGGCGGCGATCGGCACGGGCGATTACCACTGCCTGGCCCGGAAGTCGGATGGCACGCTATGGACCTGGGGATGGAACGACGTCGGGCAGCTCGGCGACGGCACAACGGTCAACAGCGCGGTTCCGGTGCACGTGGCCTCCCTCAGCAAGGTCGGCGCCATCGCAGGGGGCTATTCGCACAGCCTGGCGGCCCTGACCGACAACACGCCTCCGGCGGCGGACGATCAGACCGTTTCGGCGACCAGCGGCATCGGGCAGGCGATTACGCTTACCGGATCCGACGCCGACGGTGATCCGATCACCTTCCATATCGTATCCGGCCCTGGGCACGGCAGCCTCTCGGGCGTCGCGCCGAACGTGACGTACACGAGCGGGGATGCCTTCAGCGGGACCGATACGTTCACATTCAAGGTGAACGACGGCAAGGTCGACAGCCCTCTGGCGACGGTCAGCATCCCGGTCGCACGTGCGGCCACGACCCTGTGGACCGGCGATCGGACGGGAACCATCACCGAGACCGTATCGCTCCGCCAGTACGACCTCAGGCGCGTGGCGGAC
Organism: Chthonomonadales bacterium; assembly: GCA_013360745.1. Classification (GTDB taxonomy): domain Bacteria; phylum Armatimonadota; class Chthonomonadetes; order Chthonomonadales; family CAJBBX01; genus JABWBA01. The sequence goes on from JABWBA010000022.1 coordinate 44,599, forward strand.
AACGGGCTTCTTGCCGGCCGGACGATCGAGTTCCGGGTGGATGGGACGGCGGTCGGCACGGGGGCCACCAACGGGGGCGGCGACAGTTCGCTGAACTGGATCATCGCCGACGGAGCGTCAAGCCGAACCATCACCGCCGCGTTCGCCGGGGACGGGGGCAACGACAGTTCTGCCGATGACGCGCTGCTGACGGCTCTCTCCTGGGATACGAAGCTGGTGACGTTCGACCGTACACAGCGGATTTCGGGCCGAACGGAGCTGAAGGCTCGGCTGCTGCGCAGCGACAACACTCCGCTGTACGCCTACTACGATGTGCCCGATGGAGCCGGGGCCGGGCTGCGGACCATCCTGACCGAATGGCCGGGTAACGGCGGCTACGGGGCGTCTGCCAGGACCGCGACCCTGACCGTCCTGCCGGCCCTGCCCTATATCTGGGTGATGAGCCGATCGGCGCCCGTCGGAGGCACGGCGAACCTCTACGCGTACTTCAGGCGGCTGTACGACCTGCAGAAGCAGCAGGGCAAATCGGTCGATTTTCTGGTCGACGGCACTCTGGTTCAGACCGTCGTGACCGATTCAAACGGGGTTGCGCGGTACCTGTATCCGACGGTGGAAGCGGTGGGCGTCCATACCGTCC
>JABWBA010000087.1 GCA_013360745.1 Chthonomonadales bacterium
AACGGGTCCGACGGCGATCAGGGCGCGCTCGATGCCGCTGTTACGCCCTGCGATCTCGGCCATGTTCAGGTCGTCCTTTGTGCGCTCGTCCTGGAGCATACCCACGGGCTCGGGGGTTCTGCCGGCGCGTCTGTGTCGGTCAATGGCCGTGCGCTGGACGATGGTTCGCGCCCAATGCAGGACCGATCGGCCCCGATACTGGTTAGCCTTCCGCAGCGCCTTGCAGATGGCGTCCTGAAGGAGGTCTTCGGCGTCGCGCCGATCGAGTTCCCGCGCTAGGCGCAGTAGCGCCGGTCGGTATCGTTCGAGTTCGGCAGCGACCCAGTCGGGGCCGGTCGGGTGCGTCACAGGTATGCCTCCTCGTTGCCTCGTGGGATTGTCCGCTCGGATGTATGCGTCTGCTCTACCCATCGAGCATTATGGCGCGCCCAGCAGGGGACGCAGGGCATGCCTGTGACACGGCCTGTAAGGCGTCCTTCACCGACCGGACTACGATGATGCGGCCTGCGGCTTGCAGACCGCGCTGTTCTGGCGACAGCCGGGTCTTCGGGCCCTTAACCTCCAGCCCGAGCCACCGCCCATCGCCGAGCGACACGAGCAGATCCGGGATACCGCGGTCGCACCCGTCACCCGCGTTGGAATAGGCACCGCAACGGTAGCACCGGCGCCGGTTCCGCGAGGTCATCAGCACCGTGTAGCCGAGGAGCCTGAGCGACTGGATGATCGCGCCTTGGATGCCGGCCTCTGTCTGGGTCAGGGCTCAGGCTCCATCCGCGTCACTGCCACCACTCGCGGCACCGTGACGGTCACGATGTCGCCGACGCGCGGGAGCGGTCCGTCCTCGTTGTAGACCGAAAGCCACGTATCGTTGTCGGGCGCGAGGGCGATGTCCGCCCCATATGTTGTGGGCGTTACCTTGCCGACCACAGCGCGGATCGTGTCGGTTCTCATCGCCGCGCCTCCTCCTCCTCGCGCGTCGCGTGCTGGCGGAGCATCTTCGGCGTCACGACGAACTTAGGCTCGGGCATCGCATCTCCTTTCTCGCGTTCGTAAACCTTGACTGCCTCGATCATCGTTGCGTGAGCGTGTTGCTCTTCGACAGAGATCAACCACGGAACGCTACGCGCCTCGTACAGCCGCACGTACTCGACTGCGGCGTCTGCGATCCTGTCGCGTTGCGGTTCGGTCATGGCGTTACCGCGTCGAACGGGTCGTAGGTTGGATGTGCGCAGCCGTAGCACGTATAGGTAAACACGCTTGGCTCGTCGTCTGTCGCGGGTACGGCGAACAGGTGTGTGAACATGCCGCAACGTGCGCATCGACCGCTGGGAGACTGCCGGATCATGTCCCAGCAGTCACTGCAGAAGCGCTTGCGCGGCATCTGGGGTCGTACTCCACAGCGTGTGCATCGGCCAAGCATAAGCCGGGCACCACGGACATCAGGCATCGTTGTATCCTGCCTCTATGCAGTCATTTGTTGCGGCCTCGGCATCGCGGCTCCTGCGGAACAGACAGATGCCATCCAGCGTGTCGGCCCACTCTTCGAACCACTCCGACGTAGGTTCGGAGAGGTATTCACCCTCTGGCAGGCAACCGTACAGCGCGATCCGCTTGATGGAAGCGATCAGTTGGCTCAGGATCGTGATCTCGTCGTTGGTCATGCCTGGCACCGTCGGCTCGTATGCGCCGACCTGCGCCTTAAGCGCGGCGTTGTTCTTGGACTGCGCCGCATCATATGCCTCGCGGTGGGTTGCAATCATGTGTTCGGCCTCGGCATCGTATAAGCCGCGTCGAGCCTTATCAAGCGCGCGCTCGGCCTGGGCGAGGTTCGCCTTGGCGCGTTCATACCTTGCCACGGCCTTGCGGTACAGCCGGTCGCGGGCTTGGACTTCTGTCTGGAGCGCACTCATGTCGGGGTGACCTTGAGACGTCTTGTAGTCTTCAGGTGCCATCATCGTTGTATCCTGCCTCTCTCAGCACCTGCCGCGCGGCGTATCTCGCGTTGCGTACGGTGCGGTCTGTGCAGCCAAGGGCGCGAGCCACTTCAACCTGTGTGTGGCCGAACGATAGCAGTCGGATCGCACGATATTGCAGGTCGTTCAGAGCCTGCCGGAGAATGGTCTGCATTGCGTCGAACTCTAGCCAGTCAATGGCCTGAGTTTGACACCCGTCGCTGACATGCGGCGAGTTGGCCCAGCACGCAGCACGCATGGTTCGGAGTGTGCGCTCCCTACGGCGATACTCGTCTATGCCCGCGAGGTAGCCCATGTAGTTCGCCAGCGGCGCGCTTAGCTCATCGCCGCAGTGGTACATGCGCAGCACCGCGTTCTGCGCGGCGTCCTCGGCGTCCTCGCGCGTCAGGAACTGTTTTCGGGCGGCGCGATACGCAGCGAAGTACGTTGTGCGGTATTCAGCGGCGGTCATTCGCCGCTCTCGCAGTTCCGCAGCATGTGCTCGGTTACGATGAAGTGCGTCGGTGTCTGGTCGGGATCCGTGCCTTGCGGGTTCACGCCGGTCAGGTCAGTTTCGCGCCGCGGAGGTCGGCGTTGGTCAGGTCCGCGCCGCGGAGGTCGGCCTTGCGGAGGTCGGCGTCTACGAGGTACGCGCGGCTCAGGTCCGCACCCGTAAGGTCCGCGCCGGTCAGGTCGGCGCGGGACAGGTTCGCGTCGGTAAGGTTAGCGCCGGTCAGGTCCGCGCCGGTCAGGTCGGCGCGAACGCCGCCGTCCTCGCCGTTGAGCCAGCGCTTATGCGCGGCTAGGATGTCACGTAGTGTGTCTGCTTGCATTATGCTCTCCCTCTCTGCCCCGGCTCCATCGTGAGCCTGCGGGCTCTTTGGCCTGTCTCATCAGCGCAGGGCGGCCATTCCCTGCGAACCCCCGAAGGGGTTTCGGCTAATCGCGCGCGGCATCGTACGCGTCCTGCGCGGCGTGGTACGCGTCCTGTGCGTCATAGTACGCGTCCCGCGCCGCGTTACACGCTTCCCGCGCGGCGTGGTACGCGGCGTAGTACGCGTCCCGCGCCGCGTTACACGCTTCCCGCGCGGCGGCAAGCGCGTCCTGCGCGTCTTGCGCCGTGTCCTGCGCATCTTGCGCCGCATCCTGCGCGGCGTGGTACGTGGCATAGTACGCTTCCAGCGCTGCGTTACACGCTTCCCGCGCAGCGACAAGCGCGTCCCGCGCGTCTTGCGCCGCGTCCTGCGCGGTGTGGTACGCGTCCCGCGCTGCCTCAACACTCATCATCTTCCTCTCCTCTCGCCCCGGAGGCTTGCTCCGCCCGCGGGCTGACCTGCCTCCTCTGCGTGGCCGGGCTTGGGACCGGCCTGCCGCATTATTCCCGCCGGAGCGGGAACCCTCTGCGTTACTGGCCGCAGTCGCCGTGACAGTAGGTGTTACAGCGTAGGCACAGCCCGTTGCGTCTGCGCTGCGCCTCCAGCTCGGCGATCTCGCGGGCGCTGCGCTCGATCTCGCCAGCGGTCGGCTTGGGCATGGGCTTCGGGCCGCGCTTGCCGTTGGCCCGAGCATCAGCCACCAGCGCCGCTACATCTATGCCGTCGAGCAGCCCGCAGGTACAGCGCCCACCCATCTTGGTGAGCTGGTCGCAGTCGGCCTTGTGGCTCCCGTGCGATAGCACCACGCCGTACTGCGTGTTGACGGTTACGACGCGACCGTCATCGAGGGTCGCGGTAGTCTCGTTGTAGGCTCCGGTTATCGGGTACTCGTACTTGGCGGCCTTAGTTATCATCTCTGTTCCTCTCGCCCCGGCTCCATGCTGAGCCTGCGGGCTGGTCTGTCTGCAATGTCGTTCCTACACTATTATTATACCACATTCTTCGCGAGTGTCAATACATCTGCGTAAAAAACGGCCGACGTTTTTGCCGAGCGGGGGTGGGACGATCATTCGCCACCGCCTTGTAGTCCTTTTGCCCCAGTCATAGTGGTCAGCAGCGCTTGCGTACGATTACATACCTCCTCAGATGGAGGCAGGAGCGTCAACGCCCTCTCTACCGACAGACGCCCGGCGTCTACCGCTGCCATGATCGCCGACTCGCGTCCGCCCACGTCATGCCCCATGCTGACGCTCCATCTGACAGGACGGTTCATGCTCCGTGCGACGGCCACCTCACGCCGGTACACATCCAAGAACGCCTTGCGCGCTGCTATCCTGTCGTTGTCTTCAAGGAGCGGCCATGCTGCCTGATTGGCCACGATCATCTCGTCGGTCCACACGACCGTTTCCGCCTCGCCCTTTGGGCACATCGCCCACGCCTCGTCCGGCTCCGGGCGTCCGTCCATCCGATGCACAATCTCCCAGAGTTCAGCCACGCTCGGCCTGAACTTGCAAGTCCGTATCGCCTGCATGACCACATTGATTCCGAGTTCGTCGTCTACCTGCGTTGTGAACCCAGCCGCATACATCTCCATCGTTGCATCGGTGAACGCTTGGCCGTTCATGGCCTCCAGCAATGCAAGCGTCTTACGTGTCGCATCGTGAGTCATGGCGTCCCTTCTTCTTCCGCGGTCGCATATCCGAGCCTCGCCAGTCTGCGCCCGATTTCGTCCGCGCGCTCTGCCAGGCTCGTACCTGTGGGCCGCGTGCGTTCGTCTTCCCATCGTCTACCGTTCAGCCATGTTGCCGGGTGCGGAATGAACTGCCCGTCATCTTTGCGCCAATCTGGAGACCTCGCGGCAACGGCGATGGCGGCGACGATAATGTCGGTCAGCTCGTCATCCGGCGCGAGCCGGTCCCATGCCTTGCGCGCACTGGCCTTGGCGACCCGTCGCGGGTACACCGACCAGAACTGCTCGAACCGGCGGTCGTTGTCGCCGCCTTTGCCGTTACGATGTTGCCGTGTTGAACTCGTCGGTCCTACATGCACCAGCGCGGTAGCGCTTTCCCCCCTCTGGGGGGTAGGGGGGTCTTGCCGTTGGTCTTGTTCGGTTTGGTTTGGTTTGGTTGGGTTTGGTTGGGTTTGGTTTGGTTGGGTTTGGTTTGGTAGGAGCGTTACGGGCGTTACGTCACGCGTTACGTCACGCGTTACTAACGCGTTACGCTCTACGACGTGCTCAGCGATGCTCGTTTTCCGCTCCACCCTGCCCGAGTGTCGCTCCCGATGGCGGCGTTGGCGCTCGCGGTTTGACTCGCGTCTGCGGTCCTGCATCTCCATCATTCGGCCGTAGTAATCGTCCCAGTCATGCAGGCGTAACGACTCGTCGAGGAACCCAGCGTGACGTAACGCGTTACGTAACGCGTTACCATCCGCGCATTCACATATGTCGCCGATCTCCTCGTCGCTGAAGCCGCTCAGGTCTCCGTTGGGCGCGTACTCTGCAGCGTACCACCAGAGCGCGTGCAGGATACCGACGGCATGGACCTCCGCGATCTGCAGGGCTTTCGCCAGACGCCGGAGCTTCGGGTGATGGCGCAGTGCCGTGTGCGACTCAATCCAACGATCACCCATGTATCACGACCTCCCAGGTAGCACAAAGTCGCCTTGTGGAGTGCCCGTGCCGTCGCAGCTGGGGCCACGTTCCTCGTCGCCTCGCGATAGCCGTCCGGCCAGGGCGTCCGCGCCCCAATGCAGTATGCGCTGTCGTATGGACTCGGCGCGGATCGCGTGGAGTTCTGGTACGACGCCTGCGCCCACCTGTCGCTTTGCTATGGCGAACTCTGTCAGCAGGCGCTGGAGGTGCTCAAGTTGCTCGCGGTCAGTCGGGTGCATCGTTGCCCCCCACGCATTCGCAGGGCATGTTGCCCGTTCCGCGACACCCGTAGCACAACATGCCACGATCGGGATGCGGTTGCCCCGCTCCGTTGCACGCGGGACATACGAGTGTCTCCTGGTCGTCACACAGTGCGCACGGCTCGTATGGGTCCCATTCCTCTGTGTCGGGCGTCACGGCATCGTGCCTTGATGTTCTCACTACTGCTCCTTTCGTTGTCGTCCGGGCCGGATCGTCGCAGGCTCGCGCGGGCTAGGAACCGCGCCCGCTCCCCGACCCAGACGACGTGCGGACCTACGCCGACGCCTGCGCGTAAAGCGCGGTCATCAGCGTGGTCCAGAGTTGAGCGGTCATGTCCCTCCACGTCAGCCCGACGGCAGCCGAGCCGAGCAGCGCATTACGGAGGTCAATGACATCGTTGCTGTCATAGTTCTTCGACAGCGCGCCCACGATGACAGCCTGCTCCGCGAACACCGTCGCGCAGCGGCGCTGCTCGAATGGCGGGATGTCCGGCGCTGGAGCATGCTCCGTCTCGGGCTCGGGCTCAGGCAAAGGCTTCGGCTCGGGCTCCACGCTGACCTTGCGCTTCAGCCGCTCGGTCGCCGTCGGCTCCGGCTCAGGTACGGGCTCGCTGTCGCCCTCGATCGTCTCGAACTCGGCCAGTAGCGTCGTGTCGCCAGTCTCTGTCGCAACTTCCACGGCCATCGCCTTGCTCATCTCGATGGACATCGGGCACCACTTTGCGACGTTGCGGAGGACGGTCTTCCTGGCCATCTCCGCGTAGTCCGTCACCCACGGCCCGGAGTTGCCGGCGCGAGATCTCGATCTAATGGCGTCAATCTGCTTGCGGGTCATGTAGCCGAGTTGGTGCGAGCCGTCGCGGAACCGCACGACAGCGTACGCGCCGATCAGCTTTGCCGGGTCAGGGTCGCCCTTCGGGATATGGCGAAGCGTGTCCTCGATGCCGAACGCGATCTCAAACTCGTCGCCCTCGTAGACGGCCTGAGCGTTGACGCTCGCGACCTGTCCGGTGCGCCGCATCAGGTCAAGGAGCCCACGGTACCCGATGACGAGCGTGCAGTCCTGGCCGAACGGCACGAGGTACGCCTGTCCAGTCGCGGAGCCCGGCTCCAGCCCGAGTTCAACCGCCTGCATGACCGAGCGCACGATACTCGCCGTCGTGCACTGTGCCAGTTTCGGCGTCCGAGCCACGCACCCGAGCACGATCCGCGTCACGCGCTCGGGGTCAAGATGCGACGCGGCGACGGCGGCCATGTGACCGCGACGCCCCTTCAGGTACTCGCCGAACGCGCGCATGTCCTGCGCAGGTCGGGTTAGTGCTGTTGACATAGGTTCCCCCTTCAGGTGTTCGACCAGTTGCGCGGCACGCAAAACCGGCGCGAGCCCTCGATGGTCGTTTCGTTGACGTACTGCTCGTAGATGTTCGGGTGCGCGGCCCGGAGCCCGTCGTAGTCACAACCACGCCGGACAACGGGTTTGCTCGTGCGCCATGTGATGCGGCCCTCGCCGCTGTCCATAGCGCCGGCCTCGCCCATCGCCTGCTGGACTATCGCCGTCCAGCGGGTAACGCGCTCCTCAGCTTCCGCAAGTTCCTGCCGAGCCTGCCGCAGGTGCCTGATCGCGTCCTCGCACTCCTCGTCTGCCCGTATGACCGTTTCCGTCGAGCGCGGATACACCTGCCGGAGCGCCTCAAGCTCGGCAGGGTGACCGATCGCCTGCGGCGGCACGTCGGCCAGCACGCAATCGTGCCAGAACGCGTCAGCACGCGCCTCCATGCGCTCGGCCAGGTCCTCGTCGTACTCGACGCGCCATATACCGAACTCGGTCGCGTCGAACCACGCGGCAACGTGGCCATACGGCTCCAGGACGAGCGCAGGGCTCGCGTGACGCGCGACGTGCATCTGCCACGTGATCTGCCCGAGGATGTGCTCAGGCACGGCGTCGGTCCACGGGTCGCCGTACTGGTCGCGGATGTACGCGCGGTGTGTCTTAATCTCGACGAGGATAGCGGGCTCGACGCGCAGCCGGTCCGGGCTTGCGGCGAGGTATGGCTTGCCCGCCATGTGCAAGCGTTCAACCGGCACGAGTTCCGCTTGCTCGTCTTCTGAGTAGAGTTGCGCCACGACAGGCTCAAGCAGCCTGCCGCGCCGGAGCGTCGGGTTGTCCGGCTTCTGTCCTCGTTGGCCGGTCTTTTCGAGCCACACGTCGAGCGGGCTAGCGAACGGGCTCAGCCCGCAGATGGCGACCACATCGGTCGCCCCGAGGAACGTTGAGCGGTCGCCTATCTCGGCCATAGGAGCGCCCTCCGTGTCGCCTCGCCGATCAGCAAAGCAGCGAACGCCGCCCATGCAGGAGCGCCTGCGATTGCGGCCAGGACTGCGCCGCACGGTGGCAGGTAAGCGTCGGTGAGGAATACGTGATAGTAGAGCCAGCTACGTGGTATCATCTGGTTGTCGTTCTCCTTTCTCTAACGGCCTCGGCGGTTGGGCGCTGGGGCCGTTCCCTTTACTTCCCGCGTAGTCCGTCCCTCCTTCCTGTTTCATACTCGGCGTGCCAGTTCGCGCAGGTATGCGCGCCAACGGCGACGCCTGTGGTATCGCGGATGATTTCCGCGATGACCGTGTAGCTCGCCCCATGCGCTCGCAGAGAGCGTAGCAGGTCGGCCAACTTGCCGCCAAGGGCCGCTTCGGCCTTCGCCTGCTCGTGTCGCGGTCGCCCTACTGGTCGCCGCAGTTCGCGTGTGATGGTTGTCATGCGTATATTATACCTCGTTTTTCTGCCGACCGCGCGGGTGCGTAATAACTCGCGGTCATCGTTCCCCATCCTCGGGTGATGGGGCCGTGTGCCCGGCCCGGTCGTTACGGATGGATCACGGGGCCGACGGCCAGCGTGCCGTCAGCATAGCGCGTGACCGTGACCACGCGCAGGTCCTCAGCCTCGTAAGAGGTGTAGGTATCGGTGCGACCGTCCGCGAGGGTGATTCCCCGCGTGTAGTCGTACCTATACAGGCTCCGGACGCTGACGCCCAGGGCTTCAGCGGCCAGTCGGTCAGCCTCCGTGATATAAACCTTTCGGATGTTCTTGAGGTACGGCATGTTCCCCTCCTCGGGTGGTGGGCCGGTTGCCCGGCCCCGATCAGTTAGGCTTGCGTCTTGCTGCGCGGCATGCCCGAGCAGGACACGTACATGCGCCCGTGCTTGAGCCAGTGGTCGCGCTTGCGGCGGCAGTCGTCCAGGTCGAGCCCGATGCACGAGAACAACTCGCCGTCGGGCGTCCGGTAGTCGTACTGGACACGGGTGCGCTTGCTCTTGGCGTCAGCGCCGGTCCAGCGGTTGCCGGTCATACCGGACAGGTTGTATTGCTCGTATCGCTCCTCACCTGCTGGGCACGTCGAACATCCGCGAACGTCGGTCTTCATCCTCTCGATCTCCTTGCCCGCGTACAAGGCCCACGGGCGGGCTGTAAGGTTTCAGTCAGTTCGACCCCGACCGTGGCCGTTGCCGCTGCCGCCTGGCACGGCACCACGCCGCGAGGTCACGAATGCGGGTAACGCAGCCACCGCATGCGTCCGGCAGAGCGAGGTAGCGCTCTGCGTCCGGAGACTCAACGCCACCTTCGATCAGGAAAGCGTCTGTTGCGTATCTGCCGCACATCGTGCGCGGCTCGTTAGGTTGAAATGCATGGCGTTTCATCGGTTACCCTCCGTTGCGGCGAGCTTGTGGAGCGTGCGGGCGGCCTCGCGCAGCCGCCGAATCTCCTTGACGTACTCCGCCCGCGTTTGGGCGCGTCGGGCTCGGTGTTGGGCCGAGCAATACGCGCGCTCGGCTTCGGGTGCTGTCATTGTCGTTCCCCTCCTCTAGGGTTTACCGGATGCCGTCCGGCGCGGTACGACGGTGGCCCTCCCGGCGGTTATGAGCCGATCGGGAGGGCGGGAAGGCTAGTCGAACGCGGCGTAGAAGCCGCGCCGAACGCTAAGGTGGCCGTCGCTGGTGGCTACCAGTTCCAGCGCATAGCGCTGGTCTGTGTGCCCCCACGCCGGTACGATCTCTGCGCGATAGTGGGAGAACCCGCGGTTACTGCCGTACCCACCAGCACGGTAGCCGCCGTGCAGGCTACGATGGGACGCGGCGGCGAGAGCCGCTGCGTATTCCGAGCGGCTGAGCAGAGGGCAATAGCCCTCGTACAGCCACCTGTTGTCCGCGAGGGCCGCAGTCAGCGGCACCTCAACCTCGGCCCATCCCTGCTTGTCGGGGCCGTGGCCGGATGCCCCCGTGCGTACTGGCAGTCCGGCCTCTCGGGCGAGCGCCGTGAGTCGCTCGCAGTCGCCCCGCCCTGTTGCAATGATGTTCATTGTGAGTCCTCCTTGGGTTGTTTGCCGGAACCGCCGGCGCGGTCTTGCGGTGGCCCTGTCCTGCGTGGCCGGGCTTGGGACCGGCCTGCCGCATTACTCCCGCCGGAGCGGGAGCCCTCTGCGGTCAGTAGTCTATGCGCTCGGCGGCTTGATCATCTGCCGCATCCGTTGCAGCCTCTACGGCCAGAGCGTGTTTGCACGGGCGCTTACGGCTCGGGCAGTCACACTCCCAGCGGAAGAACATGCTCCCGCACTCGTCCAGACAGGTCCGCAGTCGCACGGCGTAAGTGTTGCCGCTGTCGCTGAGCACGTTCCATCGGTTGCGCCCCGTCTCTATGATCTTCATTCTCGTCTCCTCATCCCCTGCCCGAAGGCTGCGGGGTGTTACAGTGCTGCAACAATCTCCGACCAACCACCGTAGTGGCCGAGCAGTCGCTCAACGGCCAGGTCAACATCGCCCTCTATGTCTCTGCGGCGAGCGATCGGATCACCCTTCACGCACACTCGATAGCCGTCGGTCAGTATGCTGTCGTCGGCCACGATCCAGACCTTGGCGTCTGGCGATACCTGAGCAAACGTCCATTCGTTGATGTAGACTCTGATCTCGCCCGTAACCGGATGTATCCACTTCTTCATGGGGTTTCTCCTCTCCCGCAAGGTGCGGGGTCTTGCTGCATGACCGGCTCGCGTGCTGGGCGCGATATAGGCAGTTCCCGCCGGTCGGTAGTTTCGTCTCTGTCGGTTGTTGCCGGTCTCTCCGGCTCTCCGCGATCACCTCGCCCGGGGTGCCTTCCGCCGGCCCCTCTCGCTGGCTACGTGCCCTGCGCGGTTTGTTTGTTACGTTGATATTATAGCGCGTTGTTACCGTTATGTCAAGGGGTCCGGCGAAAATATCTGAAGTTTTTTTCGGCCAGACGACGGGCCAGATGTGCAACGGCCCGACCGCTCAGGGCCGGGCCGTGAAGTGAACGAGGCGAGTGCGCGTCAGGTGCTAGTGGTTGTCCGCGTCACGTCTGCGACGACCTGGACGTTCCCAGAGGTGAGCGTGTGGATCGCGCCCGTGGCCGTCGCCCATTGCACGTCGTAGGAGTAGCTGCCCGGCGGCAGAGCAGCGGTAGACGCCGCAGCCAGCGTGATCGTGATGTCGCCGGCGTCCTCGTCATCCACTGTGATGTCGCCCTGTATAGCCGTCCCGGCGGCACCGTTGAGATACATCAGCCCGGCGGTCTCCTCGATCATGATGAGCGCCGCGCTGTCCGCGCTTGCCGTGTCGCCCTTGACGGTCCACCAGAGCTTCCGCGCTCAGGCTGTCGCCGCGCTGTACGGTCAACGTGGAGCCGGCAACGACCGCTGCAATCTGAGCCGCGCTCTGCGTCAGCGTGCGCGTGGAATACGCCCAAACCTGCGCCGCCGTCAACCCTGATCCGCCGCTATCAACAGAGCCCTCCAGGGAATCGGTCGCCTCGTTATAGGTTCCTCCGCCGCTGTTGAGTTCCGCTTTAGCCGTTGCATTCATAGTGTCCTTGCGAGCCAGTCCGCGCAACCACGCGGCAAGCGATGTGATGCCGCTCAGGATGGTCGCGATAGCCGAGACGCTAGCCGCCGATGCCGCCGTCTTCGCCGCGTCGTAGTCGCTGTGGAGTGCGTATCCAGTCTTGTCAGTCACCGTGCTTGCTGTAACGGGAGCCGTCACGCTCGCCGCGACTACCGCGCCGCCGCCGACGTTGTAGCTGCCGCCGTCGCAGGCGGCTTCGAGGTTGTCCGCCGCCGTGCTGTCGCCGGATATGGCGGCACGGCACCATATTCGCCGCCCCTCTCAGCATGATCACCACCGAACGCACCCCGCTCGCGACTACTGCATCGGGTATATCGAGGCGGTACAGGCCCGGCATGTTCGTGCCATCCACCGCCACGAACCCGCCGTCTGTGTGCGAGCCCGTCACCGTCTGAGAGGCGAGCGAGATAGCCGCAGCCGATGCTCCGGGCCGAGCGTAGTAGCACGTGAGCCCGCTCGTGTTGTAGGCTAGGCCGGTCAGTCCGGAACCGTCCGTCTTCGTACTGTCCTGAATGAACAGGAGAAGCGTCTGATCCGTGCTCCCAGCCATCATGCTGAGTTTCGCCATGTCGCTACCCTCGTAGTCCTGCCGTCAGGTCGCTCATGCCGCCGTCCATGCCGATGCGCCGAAATAGCCCCAGCGTTGCAGGAACGGAGTAGACTCGCGTGTCTGGCTGATAGAATGGCAGTTTAACGGCTGGCGGCTTGTCGTTATTGAGCGCAACGCTCCAGCTTGCAATCTGCTTAACTTCTGGAAATCTGTACCCTCGCAGTATCGGTTCGCCTTGCCGACACGGCAAGTACACGACAAATCCTCGATTGTTCCGCATCCACGGGTCAGATGCTGGAGTACGACCCGCACGGAGAGCCGACGATAAGTGCCCGTAATACGTACCAGAGGCGTTGCCGTATGTCCCACAGTAGATCGTGATGTCGCTGAGATTCCAGTATCCAGCGTATGACCGGAGTTCGAGCGCAGATGGCGTTTCCATCATGTTTGACCAACCGGATGGGATTACCATCGATGGGCCATACCATGTGCCGTTGACTAATATGTCTATCTGCCCACGTGGATTGTACTGCGTCCAGCTTGGAAAGCACGAGACGAGTACATGTGTCCATGTATTCAGCGGTATCGTCCCGTAGCCTCCTAGATAATACGAGCCATCGTAGATTGCCGCTCGAAGGCTAGTGGACGAATCTGTGCTCTTCTCGACATAGAAGCCCTGATTGACTCCGTACATGGCGATTGGCGCTTTCCAGTCAAAATCTCCATCCACCAACCGTTTCGCCCAGAATGAGACAATCAAGTCCATCTCGCCCCAAGCAAACCCGCCTTTTGGGACTGGCTTGATATAGTAAACGCCAGACGCTATAGCCATTACTGTATCTCGTCCCAGACTGGAGTAATGCGCACGTAGCTCGCTCCATCCGAGTTTGCCAGAGCCTGACCGAGCGCATTCCAGATTGCGATACTCACGTACCGTGCCACGATTGGGACCTCGACCGAACCGGCAACGACGGTGCCAGTGTCATCTGGCGTGAGCAACAGAACACCGCGCATGTTATTGCACTCTGTCAAGGCTGACAACGCCGCATCGCTGGTGCCCTTGTCGCCGTCCTGTACAGTTCCATCGGACGTGGCGATGTAAACATATGCGACGTTTGACGCAGACACGGACAGAGCGCTGGCCGCCGTAAGCTTTACTCGGACGTCGTAGCGATACGGTCGTGGCACAGCACCAAGGTCAACCTGAGCCGATATACGCCCCGCCCCATTCGCCAGAGCCTTCAGGTTGAACGTGTAATCGCCGCCGGTGTTGGCCAGTACGATCGGCGTCCCAGCCTGTAGTTTGATTGCGTTGGCCATGTCTTACCCCCTGTCCCTGCCGGTCGGCACCTCGTAACATGCCGCCGCTATGCGCCTGCGCGCGTCCCACGGCACCGAGCCGACGCCCTTGCCGCCGTAGCCGATCAGATCAGGCGGTGTGGTA
>JABWBA010000088.1 GCA_013360745.1 Chthonomonadales bacterium
ACCCTTGCATGCGATAGTTGCTCGGATGGCATTTGAGGATGATTGCAGTCCGATCGGTGATCGCCGTTTCATAATCTGCCCTTCGCGTTTGGTTCGTCGTGCCGACTTCGACCAGCAGACCACCGGATGCCCTGATGATATCGGGTAAACGAAATGCGCCGCCAATCTCGATTAGCTCGCCGCGAGATACGACCACCTCGCGGCCCGTCGCCAGCGCCGCGATCGCAAGCATTACGGCCGCAGCGTTGTTGTTCACTGCCATAGCCGCCTCGGCTCCGGATAGGCTGCATAACTGCTTCGAGATCATCGCCTGGCGATCCCCTCGCCGTCCCGTCTCAGGATCGATCTCCAGCAAGCAGTAACCAGACGCATCGACGATAGCCTCAATGACCTCGGTCGGGAGAGGCGCACGGCCCAGTCCGGTATGAAGGAGAACACCCGATGCATTGATGGTTCGGACAAGCCCACGATGAGCTGAACGCGCCAGGATGGCGGCAGAGCGCTCGAGAAGGCCTTCCGTAGAGGGTGGACTCAGGCCGGCGCTGATCTCGTCCCGCACTTGTCCGACGGTCGTGCGTAGAGTATCCAGTACGCGCGATCGGCCATATTGCGCAAGGAGCGATGCTGTGCGCTCATGGGCGAGCAGCTGCGTTATCGATGGGATTTGCCGAAGGGTGTTCGTCGTCATCACCTGGTTACAGGGCATTATACCGACCGTACTGATCTACGCGGGTCCATCGAGCGGATAGACGATGCTGGACCGTAGGCATTATAATGGTGTCCATCTCCCCAGTCTACACGGAGCGGGAATGGACCTCGAAGCCTATATGCGCCGTTGCCGGACCGCCGTTGAGGCCGCTCTCAACCGAGCGCTCCCTGATGAAACGGTTGATCCCACAGAGCTTCATCGAGCGATGCGGTACAGCGTCCTTGCGCCGGGAAAGCGGCTGCGTCCGATCCTGGTCCTCGCATCCGCTGAAGCTGTAGGCGCCGATCCGAATCGGGTGATGCACGCAGCCTGTGGTCTGGAGTGTATTCATGCATTCTCGTTGATCCATGACGATCTGCCATGCATGGATGATGATGATTACCGCCGGGGCCGTCCGACGAACCATGTCTTGTTTGGAGAAGCGCTGGCGCTCCTCGCTGGCGATGCGCTTCTGGCGCTGGGTTTTGAACTTCTCACGGAGGATCGATCCGATCTGGATCCGGTACGGCGCGTCCAGGCGCTGAATATGGTAGCGAGAGCGTCCGGCACTCGAGGGATGGTTGGGGGTCAGGTGGCTGATATGGAAAGTGAAGGGCAGAGCATCGACGCAGACGCCCTTCGCAAGATCCACGCGTCGAAGACCGGTGCGCTCCTGATGGCCTCGGCATCCGTCGGCGCAATGCTCGTTGGAGCGGATGACTCCAGAGTTCGATCTTTGATGAAGTACGGCGAGCATATCGGCCTCGCGTTCCAGATTACCGACGACATCCTGGATCTGGTTGGAGACGAATCGCGGATCGGTAAACGGGTCGGTTCGGACTTGCGTCAGAACAAGGCGACCTACCCGAAGGTGCTCGGATTGGAGGTGAGCCGCGAGTTCGCCTGTGCCGAGGTGGAACAAGCGATCGAGGCAATTATCGAGTTTGGACCTGCTGCTGAGCCTCTTCGGGCTGTCGCCCGATATGTAGTGGAACGGGACCGTTGAGTCGGCGATCCAGCACTACGACTGCGCCCGA
The DNA here is from genome assembly GCA_013360745.1 of Chthonomonadales bacterium. Classification (GTDB taxonomy): domain Bacteria; phylum Armatimonadota; class Chthonomonadetes; order Chthonomonadales; family CAJBBX01; genus JABWBA01. The sequence continues at coordinate 1,726 of JABWBA010000088.1, forward strand.
ACCAGCGCAATGCACGAGGGCCGTAACCTGGCGTTCCGTCCTCGCCTGCTGTCTGCTCCTGCCCATCAATGCGTACTGGATCGTGCAGATGGAGGCCGTCCGGTATTCCGCGCATCCGACGACGATCTCCCTCTTCTTCAACTTGATCTTCATCCTTATATGCGTAACCCTGGTCAACCGCGCTATCCAGAGACGCTTACCGCGGGTCGCTATGCAACGGGGCGAGATACTCTTCGTGTATGCGGTCCTGGCTATTGGTTCATGCCTTTCGGGGCACGACATGTTCCAGGTGCTTGTCCCAACTCTCGCCTGGCCCTACCAGTACGCGGATGGTTCGAACAACTGGAAGAGCCTCTTTATGGATCCTTATCTGCCAAAGTGGGCGTTTGTAACGGATAAGCACATCCTCCGAGGCTTCTTTGCAGGGAACGACACTCTCTATCGGATGGACTACCTTCGAGCATGGCTGCCCGTCGCGCTGTTCTGGTCCGCGTTCACTGGAGTGATGCTATTCGTAATGCTTTGTGCGAACGCGATACTACGCAGGCAATGGACTGAGAACGAGCGTCTTACCTATCCGATCGTGCAGCTTCCGCTCCAGATCACCAACGATCAGTCCTTTACCCCGAAGATCGGATTGTTCCGCAATCGACTCTTCTGGCTTGGGTTTGTCCTTGCCGCAGGCGTGGATACGATCAATAGCCTCAATGTTTACTATCCGAGCATCCCAACGATCCTAACCCCGGGCCGGGGAATCAGTTATTACAATCTCAATGACTGGGTAACCCAGAAACCATGGAATGCGATCGGTTGGACCCCGATCTCCTTTTACCCGTTCCTCATCGGCCTCGGGATGTTGATGCCCATGGACTTTCTGTTTTCTGCATGGTTCTTCTATCTCTTTTGGAAAGCGCAGTTGGTGTTGGCTGTGGCCATGGCGTGGGATCAAGATCCCCAGTTCCCGTACACGAATATGCAGGCATTCGGGGCCTACATGGCCTTTTGCTTCACCTCCGTCTGGCTGAGTCGGGATTACCTTCGGCAGGTTGGCCGTCGTATACTCGGGCGGCCCGATGCGATCGACGACAGCGCAGAGCCGCTCAGTTATCGTTCGTCTGCAGTCGGGATCGTCGCAGGGATTGCGCTCCTTTGCTGGATGACTACGGCTCTCGGTATGGGGCCGTGGCTTCCGATCGTCGTCTTCATCATCTATTTCGCCCTAGCGCTCGCCATCACGCGCATGCGCGCCGAGATGGGCACACCGGTCCACGATCTACACTTCACCGGACCTGATACCATTCTGGTCGATGCATTCGGCCCCCGGTCGTTCAGCGGCGGACAACTAACTGTCTTTTCCCTTTTCTGGTGGTTCAATCGCGCCTATCGCTCGCACCCCATGCCCCATCAACTCGAGTCATTCAAGCTAGCCGAACAGGCTCGCTCTGAATACCGATCATGGTTCTGGGCGCTTGCGGTCTTCGGTATCATCTCCGGTCTCGTGGCGTTCTGGGCCATACTGCATCTAATGTACGACTATGGAGCGCGCGCCAAATCAGTATCGGGTTTCGGCCCGGAGGCTTATGCCCGTCTTGAAGGTTGGTTGCGAACACCACGAATAGGCACGCCCGAACCGGCGATCGCCATCGGCGTAGGATTGTTGACCGCCATTGCGCTCCAACTAATGCGGGTCCGGTTCGCCTGGTGGCCATTCCATCCCCTTGGCTATGCCGTAACCGCAAGCTGGGAGATCAACCTCGTCTGGGTGCCGCTTGCCATCGCATGGATGGTAAAGGTGGCGATCCTACGGTACGGCGGTCGGATTGCGTTTCAGAAGTCCGTGCCGTTCTTTCTAGGCTTAATCATCGGTCAGTTCGTCGTTGGGAGTCTCTGGAATATCTACGGCATTGCGATGGGTGTGCCCACATACCAGTTCTGGCAATAGGAGGTCGCGATGGAACATACCCCCCGAGTTCTTGTTATCGGCAGCGCCAATACGGATATGGTGGTCCGGGTGCCTCGGATCCCCTCACCGGGCGAGACCGTGGTCGGGGGTGACCTCGCCGTGGTCCCAGGAGGCAAGGGTGCGAACCAGGCCGTCGCGGCAGCGCGCCTCGGCGCATCGGTCTCATTCGTGGGCCGCGTAGGCAACGATGTCTTCGGGGATACTGCGCGCTCGAGCCTTTCCAGTCATGGCATCGATGTGACGTCGCTGCGAACGGACTCCGGTGCATCGTCCGGAGTCGCTCTGATCGCTGTCGCTCCCGACGGCCAGAACTCCATCGTCGTAGCTCCCGGCGCCAATATGTGCGTTACACCGGAGGATATCGACGACGTGTTCCGCACACGATCCGATTTTTCTGCTGTCCTGATCCAGTGTGAAGTGCCTATCAGTACGGTAACTCATACCATCAATCGATGCCGGGAGTTCGATCTGCCGGTTATCCTGAACCCTGCACCCGCATGCGAACTAGAGACTGAGGCGCTGTTCGGCGTTCGATGCCTGACTCCAAATGCTGGCGAGGCCTGTGCGCTCCTCGGAACGACGTTGACAGATGACTTTGATCCCGTCCGAGCCGCGATCGCGTTGATGGATCTCGGACCGGATATGGTCGTCATCACCCTCGGAGCCGATGGAGCCTACGCGGCGACGCACCGCAATGCGATACGCGTCCCGGCCTACTCGGTTGAAGCCGTCGATGCTACCGGCGCCGGGGACTGTTTCACGGCAGCCCTAACGATCGCTCTATTGGACCAGGACGGCTCGTGTCCTACACCATCGGATGAAGCCGGGCTCGCCAGCGCGCTTCGGTTCGCTGCCGCTGCGGCCGCCCTATCCGTAACTCGCATCGGGGCTCAACCGTCGATGCCCCAACGCGCAGAGGTCCTTGCGTTCCTGGAGCAGATCTAGAGTGCGTCATCTCATTGTCGGCACTGCAGGCCATGTCGACCATGGTAAGAGCGCCCTCGTCAAGGCGCTAACCGGTACCGACCCTGATCGGTTCCTAGAGGAGCAGGTCCGTGGTATGACGATCGACCTCGGGTATGCCTCTCTCCGCGTAGATGATGCAGTCCACCTGGGTGTGATCGACGTACCGGGCCATGAGCGGTTCCTGAAGAACATGCTGGCCGGCGCCGTGGCCGTTGACATCGCGCTACTCGTCGTCGCAGCCGACGAAGGTGTGATGCCACAAACCGTCGATCATATCATTTCACTTCACCTTCTCGGGATCCGCACAGGCCTAATCGCCATCACAAAATCCCAGGGACAGGACGCCGAGTGGCTCGAAGTGGTCGCATCCGAGGTCCGTGACGCCTGCCGGCGGACGTTTCTTGCCGACGCGCCGATCGTCTTCGTTGACTCGATCTCGGGCGCCGGGGTCGGCATTCTCAGGCGCGAGTTGGCAGATGCAGCGGCAAGGACCCCGGATCGCCGTCTCGATCTCCCGCCTCGCTTCCAGGTCGATAGCGCCTTCATCGCTCCCGGCCGTGGCATCGTCGCACGCGGCACGCTGCTGCAGGGTTCCGTTCGTTCTGGCGATATCCTGCGCCTATTCCCGCGTGATCTTCCGGCGCGCATACGAGGTCTCCAGTCGCACGGTGAGTCCCTCGAGCATGCCGTGGCCGGAATGCGGCTCGGGATTAATGTTGCAGGCCTGGAGGTTGACGATGTCACGCGCGGCTCGACTCTTGCTGGTCCGGGCAGCGTCATCGCAACATCGCGCATTGCGGCCGCCCTTCAGCCCACCGAAGCCGGTCGAGAGATCCTCAAAGATCGTGACCAGATACGCTTGCACCATGGCGGGAGTGAGACCATCGGCCGCTTACGCATTCATCAGAATGACCAGGTCCAATCTGGAGATGTGATGCATCTTGAAATACGCCTGAACCAACCGATCGCCTGCGTTGCAGGAGATCGGTTCATCGTCCGGCGTTATTCCCCGATGGAGATCCTGGGCGGCGGTACAATCGTAGATCCGGCTCCCCCCCGCCGAGGGCTGGCTACCGCGATCCGATCGGCGCTGGACGCTCGCGCGACTGGCTCCGCCGACGCGATCGTCTCCGACTGGTTGAAGCGAACAGCAGGCGGGGGTGATATCGCAACGATATCGGCTGCTACGGGCCTTACCGTTCCCGATATCGAGGCTGCACTCGGCGGGCTCATCGACCGGCAATCAGTTGTCCGGTTGGTCCGCGCCAAACGATATATCGCCACCTCGGAGCTCGACGCTAATACGAAGGCGGCTGTCGATGCGCTATCGGCCTACCATTCTTCCTATCCGCTACGAAAGGGCATGCCGAGGGCCGAGCTGTTATCGACGCTTCCCATCCCAAGGCTTCCTGCGTCGGATCGGGATCGATACCTCCAGGACCTGGTTGCACATTGGGCAGCGGCTGCAACGATGATCATGGACGGTCCGATCGTGCGCCTGCCGGACTTCGAGGTAGCGCTAAACGCCAAGCAGGAGGCGCTCGTCAGCAGGATTGTTGCCGCCATTGAGCAGCATTATGTTGCGGCGCCGAAGGTCGAGGAACTCGCGCGACAGATTGGTGTGCCGAGACAGGCCGTTGAAGCGCTTCTCCCCGTGGCGCTCGATCGGGGTGATATCTTGAAGATAGCGAGCGGTATCTATCTCGGACATCGGTCCATCGATCGGCTCAAAGGAGTGATCACAGAGGAGATACGCCGTACCGGCACTATCACGGCGGGTCGTCTCAGGGATTTGACGGGTTCCAGCCGCAAACATATCGTTCCCATTCTCGAATATCTGGACTCCGTACGGTTCACGCGCCGTCAAGGCGATATCCGTGTCCTGGAGGAAGCTCCGGTCGATGCTCGATAAGAAGACGAGCAATGGAGTCCATCACCGCGAATAGCACCTCCTCTCGCGTTGCCTGTGCCGATGGGTAATAGGGCTTGCCGAATACCACCTTAAGCCTCGTTGGGTTTGGTATTCGACGCCCATGCGGCAGCATCTTCTCCGGTCCGACCAATGCGCACGGAATGACAGGAGCCTTTGAGCGCTGCAGGATCATTGTCAAGCCCGGCTCAGCCGGTTGAAGTCTGCCGTCATGGCTTCGCGTCCCCTCAGGGAACAACACGAGGACCTGGCCTTCATCCAGGCGTCTGATCGCCTCCTTGATCGCACCACGATCTGCAGTGTTGCGCCGGACAGGAAATGCGTTCAGTCGACTGATGAGGGCGCCGAACGGCCGGAACTTCCAGAGATCGTGTCTCGCCATGAACGCACACTCTCGGCGGACACTGCAGCCAACCAGGGGCGGATCGAGCAGACTAACATGATTGCATGCGATGATGACGCCGCCCGACTCAGGAATCCGGTCGTGACCGATAACCGTCGTAGGTCCTAGAAGTCGGAGCAGACATCGGACCAGCCCACGGCTCATTCGGTAGAACAGCGACACTCCACGCTCCGTGCCATAGATATAATACGCTCGGCAACTTCGCACGCCGATAGTCCATCGGAATCGATCAGTACGGAGCCATCCGCAGGCCTCAGAGGCGAGTCCGATCGGGTGCTATCGCGTTCATCCCGCTCCGCCATCTGTGCAGCGACGACTGCGATGTCGGCGGGATGTCCTTTGGCCGCGAGTTCGGTGCATCGGCGACGGGCGCGCTCCTGTGGTGAGGCCGTCAGAAACACCTTCACCTCCGCCCATGGAAGAACCACGGTCCCGATATCCCTGCCCTCCATGACGACGCCTACCGAACGCGCCATCTCCCTTTGTCTCGCGACCAGAGCGGCTCGGACGCCGCCGATCGCCGAGACGGGAGAGGACAACTGCGTTACTGCGGGATCTCGAATCCGGTCCGTAACGTTCTCATTCCCAAGCCATACTTGCTGGGCTGCATTCGGCTCCGCCGCAGAGGGTTGTTCGAACCGAATCGTCACGTTTTCGGCAATCCCGATGATATCCTCTGTATGCTCCATCGGTATTTGCGCACGCAGAACCGCAAGGGCAACAGCCCGATACATCGCACCTGTATCGATGTAGACCAGACCGAGGCGCTTCGCCACCATTCGGGCTACCGTACTCTTACCGGCGCCCGAGGGCCCATCGATCGCTATGACCATCATGACTTGCTCTCGCGCGCGGCGATGTAGAAGATCCGGTCGGTATCTGTATCTGGCATTTCGAATGTATATGCGCGGTGTTGGCCCAGCACAGTCAGCTCCGCGCGCTTCATCAGGTCGTGGATCTCTTCATCGTCGTAGGCTCTTTGTATATGTGTTTCTTTGAACCATCGTGAGGCGCCGTCAGAAGATACCCAGAAGTCCATGTGGACGGTGCAGAGCCGCTCCTCCGGTTCGTAATCACTCACCCACCGGTACCGGATAGGCTCCGATTCCCGAAGATCCGCCTGGTCGAACATTTTCGTTCGCAGCGCGTGTTCGGTGTTGATATCGAAGATAAAGAGGCCCTCGGCCTTGAGGGTATGAGATACCCGTTCTAGTGTTCGCTGAAGATCCACTGGGGTTGTAAGGTAGTTGAGGCTATCGAAGAGGCTGATCACAAGATCGTAGGCCGGCCCCTCAATATCGAACGTGCTTGCGTCCTGGGTATGGAACTCAAGACGCCCCGACGTTCCCCTCCGCTTGGCCTGCGCTTGCTGGATCATTGCCGCACTCGCGTCTATGCCTGTAACCTCCAGTCCTCGTGCCGCCAACAGCAGGGAGACGGTGCCGGTTCCGCAGGCTAGATCAAGGACCCGTGCGCCGGGGCAAAGAGAGCGCCCACGATAGTGACGGTAGAGCCGCAGGATATAGCCAAGCCATCGACGATACGGGATATCCCGCATTAGGAGATCATAATAGGGTGCGATCGCCTCGAAGGCGTTTGTGGCGCCCGATAGCGGCGTTTCAGCCCCGTCCGGTGTCGATGGCGCCATCGTGACCTTCGGAAGTGACGAACACCTGCTCAGCGGTCTCACGATCGAGAGCAATGCGCGTCCAGCCAACCCTGATCACGAAGGATGGCGAACGTTGTTCCAGGATGATCCGCTCGCCCGGAACCATACCCAGCGATAACAGCCGGTGCCGGGTAGACGCCGAAGGATGGGCAACGGTGCGTACATATGCGGTCTGACCTATCACCATCTCCGCAAGGGACATCAGCGCGCGTTACCTCCATGCGCCAGGCTGCCGGCGTGTTCTCTAGTCATGGCCGCTCGTTTTCCGTCCACCCAGTCGTTTGCGGATCCAGCGGGCGAGCCATGTCTCCTCCGGCATCTCATATCCGCAGGCTGGACATCGCGTCTTGCGGCAGCCGCCGACGAGAGTGCACGCGCGGCACGCTATTGCCGCTTCTTCCTGGCTGAACTCATTACCGCACATCGTACAGCGTACGAGCTCGGGATGTTCGACTACAGCTGTATTCCGAGCCATCTCAGCGTCCAGTTTAGCAGAGTTCCGACCGCGAGCGCGAACGGGAAGATGAAGCCGAGAATCGCCAGTGCGGCCTTTGTGCCCCGTTCACGTCGCATGACAAGCAGTTGAGCGATACAGGGCAGAAATAGGGTCAGCGTCACGACCGCAATAAGCTCCTGATTGCCGGTCAAGAGGTGATTCTCCTGCATTCTGTACAGGCCAGCCGCGCCGTAGTCTCGTCGAAAGAAGCCGAACAGAAATGCCTCCCCCGCTTGTTCTGGGAGCCCGAGCATCCGAGCGATCGGATATGTCGCGGCAACAGCGTATTTGAGGGCGCCGACGATCTCCGCAAACCACAACAGAACGCTCGCGAGTATGAATAAGGGCACGACCTCCATGAAATACCATTGCATCCGCGAGACGGTCTTGGCAAGGACATTGCCCAGTGTTGGCCAGCGCATCGGTGGCAGTTCGAGGACGAATCCTGCAGCCTCACCCGGTACGATCTGAGCGGCCAACCATCCAACCATGAGGAACGTGATACCCATGATCCCCAGCCATATCGAAAAGGCCGTTGGTTTGCCGGCAAACAGCCCGGTCATAACGCCGAGTTGGGCCGAACACGGAATCGCCAGCGACAAGAGAAACGTCGCGATCATGCGTTCTCGTTTCGTTTCCAGGATGCGGGTTACGATCGTAGCCATCGTGTCACAGCCAAAGCCCAGAACGATGGGTATCACAGCTCGACCGCTCAGTCCCAAGCGCTTGAACCCGCGGTCGACGAGTAACGCAAGTCGCGGGAGATATCCCGAATCCTCCAGAATGGAGAACGCGAGAAAGAACGTGCCAACCAGCGGAAGGATCAACGCGAACGCATAGGTAATACCGAGAGTCCAGATCCCGTAATCACCGACCAGCAGTTTGACGATGGGTTCCCATGGAATGTAGCGCTCGGTCCATCGTACGACGAGAGGATTTACGCGTTGTTCAAACAGCTGGACCTCGAGAAGCTCTACCAGAGTGCCTCCTCCGAAGACACCCACGAACCAGTACAATCCTACAGAGACCACGAGCGCCAATATTGGGATACCGGTCCATGGACGAGCACACCATTGCCCGAGACGCTCAGCGACACTTCTGCCAGTAACCGTATTGGAACTGAGGCTTTTCCCAGCAAGCTCCCGGGCCGCGTCAAGGCGCGATCGTTGTATGCGTACGTCGATATCGCGGCCAAGACGCTGACGCGTTGCGGCCACTGTGCGTTCGATGGCCGAATGATGAGCAGCCTCGGCCCGATGCACCATGGCTCCGACCCCTTCGTCACCGAGCAGCAATAAGATCGCCAGAGTCCGGTGACTGACCCGGTAGGTTCCCCTAAGAAGGGCCGCCACCTCGGTAATCGCGTCCTCGATCTCTGGATCGAGCCGAGTGCTAACCGGGGCCATAATCCAGCAGCGTCTTCAAAATCATGGACGACAGCGTGACAACGCCGAGACCGGTCACTCCAGACGTCGCCACCACCGGCACACCAAGTTCCCCTGATAGAAAGTCCGTATCCAGTCTGATGCCAACGCGCTCTGCCTCATCAGCCATATTCGCGGCGATGATCAGAGGCACACCTGTCTCCAGCAGCTCGAGCGAGAACGCCAGCATCCGGGCTGCGTTCTTCATGTCGAGAACGTGAACGAAGGCTCCGGCCGGCATATGGAGTACGACATCCCGCGCAACCCGCTCATCTTCTGTGGTGGAATGGAGCGAGTACATGCCCGGTGTATCAACAACTTCTACCGTACAATCGGGACAGATCTCCATCTGGTCTGCCCCCTGCTCCGATTGATCGCTCGAAGCCCCCTCACTCGCGGGCACAGGAGGACAGCCACGCAACCAGCCGCGGGAAAGCTCGACCGTTGTGCCGGGAAAGTTCGAGACGGTAACATAGACACCAGTCAGTCTATGAAATAGAACACTCTTACCAACGTTGGGTGAACCAACGAGCACAACGCGTGGGCACGCTAGCTTGTCCGGCAATAGAGATCGTTCAGGTCCGTGAAGACCTCTTCGACCGCGTGGTCCCCAACCGCCTCTTAGACGACCGTGCGGATTCTGGCCAATCCTACGTCGCATTAGATATTCCTTAGCGCCACTATACTAAGTACGATCCATCGGGCTAGTGGTTCCCTTGCCTTGTGATCCATGGATCGATTATGATACCGGATATCGGACATCTGAGCCCGCCGCCATAC
>JABWBA010000125.1 GCA_013360745.1 Chthonomonadales bacterium
GCCGTCAACCGAGAAGTCGATGCTCTTATTGTAGAGCGGCACGTTGTCGCTCCGGAGGAGCCGGGCTTTGAGCTCCGTCCGGCCCGATATCCGCTGCGTCCGATCGAACGTGGCGATTTTCGTCGTCCAGCTCTGGGCGGTTAGCGTCGCCGTGTGGCTGGAGCCAAGATAGCTCGCGTCCTGGTCGAACTCCGCTTTGATGGTTCGAGTGGACGGTCCCTCTGTGATGTCCCAGTTGAGTGCGGCATCCCCACCGGCGTCGGTGGTCGCTGTTCCTACGGCTGTGCCGTCGATCCGGAACGTGATCGTCTGTGATGGGAGCAGCGCGTTGTCCGTTGTCCGCTTTAGATCGTAGGCTTTGAGCGTAATCCGTTCCGTTATGATCCCGACACGATCTACCGTGTAGAGAGTGGTCGGGATTCTCGTGAGCGAGAACGCCGAGTCGCTGGTATCGGTGATAGCAGGGGTTTCGACGCTGGTGATACGGATGGTATCCGTACTGCTCGCGCCGAATCCGATTGGTATCGTCCAGGAATAGGATCCTGAGCCGCCAGAGCCGATGGAAACGCTCGAAGCGATGGTTCCGATCGGGGATCCGGACCGGAGGAGCTCGATGCGAACATTCGGGCCGAGCGCCCCTGAATAGGACCACTGTATCGTGTGGGTGGTGCCGAGCTGCCAGGTCTCACCGCCGTTTGGCGAGATCACCGTAATCCCCATGGCAGAGGGGTAGTGGAGGCTCCACGCCCCGCCGCCGCTGATCCGCTTGATCACCACGTAGGCCGTTTCGGAGGAAGCGGGGGTGTGATCGATCGTTTCGTCGGCCCCTGTGGACGGGGATGTGCTTGACGCAAGGATTACTGGAAGGCCTTGGGGGTCCGGAGTGCCCCCCCCGTAATACAGATAGAGATCATAATCAGCGCCGTCCGGGACAGTCAGGTCGAGATGGATCGGCACACCCGCCGTAAGAGCGACGCGACGGCCCCACGCTCGTCGATCGAACTGGCCTCCTGCAGTGGTATCGTTGATCGTGGCGCCAGGCGCGAGGGTCTGGTAGGCCGCTTCGATTGCAGCATCGCAGTTGATCAGTCCGTAGCCCTCATAGTTATCCCGGGGCGCTGCCGCACGACCCAGTGTAGGGTTGTTCATGCCGCCTTCTCGCGCGGTGTTCGTCTCGGTTGCGGTGGCGCAGAGGAGCATCTTGACCAACCGGGGGTGCTCATCACTGGTGAAGCTCCACGTGAGGCCTCCGGCTTCGAGGGCGTTGATGACCAGCGCGGCGACGCCGGCGGCGTGCGGCGCGGACATCGAGGTGCCCCGGGTATTCGTGTAGTCGTTCGCGTATTGGTCCGCGAAGGACGGCGAGCCAGCATCCGACTGGTTCGCGTCGACCGACAGAATATGCGTCTGGTACTTTGATCCTCCCGGGGGTGCGAGGTCCGGCTTGTAGTCGGTGTTGCTCTCCTGGGTGAAGCCGCCGTTGCTTGGGTAGTCGGCGAGCTGGTTGATGTCGCTGGACGCCGATGCGGTGATCGCCAGACGTGCACGCGCCGGATCCGTCATGATGCCCGAAGGACCGGAGTTGCCGGCTGATACCGTCACGATCATCCCGTTCGCTGCGCACGTGTTGACCTTGTTCCGGATCGGGCTGTAGGCAGACCCGGTGCTGAGGCTGAGATTGATCACCTTGATGTTGTAGGTTGTGTTGTATGCGATGCATTCGTCGAGCGCGTAGCTAACGACGCCTGTGTCGCCTCCGGAGCCGTCGTCGCCGTACACCTTATGCCCGACCCACCAGCAACCGGGCGCGACGCCGCTCAAGGCGTTGAAGCCATCTCCCACGCCGGCGTAGGTGGTCGTGCCGGTCACTGCGAACAGCGAGACCGTACCGCTGGATCGGGACAGGTAGGTCGTATACCGCCGCGCGGCCGTCGCGGTGAAGTTGGCGGTGATACTCCTCGGCGATCCGCCTGTACTCGACGGACTGCCCAG
>JABWBA010000023.1 GCA_013360745.1 Chthonomonadales bacterium
GTTCTCCCCCACCGCCTCCTCTAGCGCCTGCCGAGTGTCCCGCGCATCCTCCGCGACGTACAAGGTCTTGCCGTAGACCGACTTGATTTCGATGCTCATGTGGCCTCCTTCGCGGGTTCAATCGAGCGCGGGTCGGTTGCGCTCACGTCTGCTTGCAGGATTTGCAAGTAGGCGATCAGGAGTGACCCGCGCTCCATCACGACCCCCTCGTCAGGTAGCGGTAGCCGGCGCAGGCAATCGCTAGAGCGTCGGCCTCGTCTTGGGAAATGCGGGGGTAGCGGCGCGGGTTCTTGGAAAGCTCTACTTCCGACCACTCCAATACGTCTTGCTTCTTGGCGCGGCCCGATCCGAGAGCTTCCTTCTTCCACGTTCCGGGGCTTATCTCAAAGACGCTCAGGGGGTGGGCGAATAGCGCCACGGCCCCGCGCACCATCGCAACCTGAATCACGCCGTTTGCCTGAACGAGAGCGGGGGAGGGGAACTGTCCGGTCGGCCGCTCGATGAACACGGCCTCAAGGTCGTTGGGAGCGTGGGCGGCGCACCATCCCCTGATCTGGCAGAAGAGCGCATCGAGCCGCGCCGAGCCCTGCCCTTCGATCTTGAGCTGCCATGTTTCCCTAAACGGCCAGATGGCAAGGGCCGGGTGGTCGACGCTCGGGTCTATTCCGACGACGCTCATAGCAAGTCCTCTAGCCCGTACTCGGCGGCGAACTCCCTTACGTCGGTGTGCGGCGTGAGGTCAAGCGCCTTACCATCGCGGCGGTCGAAGCTCGCGTGGTGGTGGTCGCAGAGTGGGATGCCGTTGCGCGGGTCCGCAATCAGACCCTCGATGGGCATATCCACTAGGTAGCGCCCCGCCTCTCCGACCTCGCGGCCGTTACGGATTGCGATGCGGTAGTTGGCCCGCCGTCCCCGTAAGGTCTGGACGCTGATCCAATGAGCAGCCTGAATCCGCCCGGAACAACCGCCCTTACTGCGGGCGAAGCACTCTGAGCCCCAATGCTTCAAGACACCTTCCCGGTGTCGCTCTTTAGGCGACGGTGCCTTCAATCGACCAGCCCGCGTCCGAGATTGAAACCCTCGCGCTTGCCGTCCTCGTAGCCCTTCAGCTCGCCCTTGTCGTAGGCGCGGGCCGCAAACAGGGCGATGAAGAACGCGCCCGTGACGACGCCGAACATGAAGAACCCGATAGCCAAGACGATCATGCGGCATCCTCCGGGGAGGCGTCGGGCTTGATGATGACGGCCTCCGCGCCGAACTCGGCGAGGATCGTTGCCCTGTCCCGCAACTGGACAACAACCCGGTTCGGATGCTCGTTCGTCAGGTCGGCAAGCGTCGATGCCTGCTCCGCTGTTAGCGTGATTTCCACGTTCACTCTCCCTCCGGTTGTGACGATGCGGCTACATCGCGCGTGACGAAACGGGTACTGACGATCTGCTCGTCAGCCCGCCTTATGTGGACCGTCTTGAAGTCCATGACCTTGTTGTCGAAGCTGATTTCGCCGTTGTGCCCCGCCCATTCCTTGAGCGCCTTCTTGTCTCGCTTCAGTTCTTGTTCGTGGCGGTCCACGTCGCGGGCCAATGCGACGGCCTCAGCGGTCGTCGTGATCGACGCCGGGCGCAGGGAACGGGGGAGCGGGCAGAGGGCGGGAGCCGAACAGGTCGCGCAATGAGGGCCAGGAGCGGCGGGCCACTCGTCGGTTTCAAGCGCCGTGTCGAGCTTGTTGAGGATGCCCTTGACGTGGCGCTTGAAGTCGTGAAGTTCCCGCTTGCCCAGAAGCCCGCGCCGCTTGAAGGTGGTGGGCGGGCGGAAGTCGACGCCGCCGCACTCCCGGCACTCAGCGTGGTCGTGAGCATCGTTGAACGTGTCGCAGTCCCGGCATTGCTTACTGAGAAAGCGCGGGTAGTCCTCAGCGACGTTGAAGGTGTCCTGCTTCTCGCCGACCCGCTCGCCGTCGACGGTGCCCTCTGACCAGCAGAGCGCGTAGAGCGGGAGCTGGAAGCTCTTGTCGAACTTCTCCTGCGACGGGATGCTGAGGCTCGTCTTGTAGTCCCGAATGAACACGTCGCCCCGCACAACCTCAACCCGGTCGATGCGCCCGCGCACGATCCAGTCCCCGATCTTCAGCTCGGGCATGACCTCCAAGCCCTTCACTTCCCACGGGATGACCGGATGCGCCTCGGTAGCCGCCGACCAGTTCCAAGCCATAGCCCGCAGCGCGTCGCGCTCGTAGTGGGGGATGGTCAAGTCGTGGCGCTCGTCCACGATGGACTCCATCAGCTCGCGTCCCACGTCCGGGGCCATCGTCGTTTCCCCGCTGTCAAGAAGCTCCCGCATGGCACGTTCGGCGAAGTCGTGGAAGGCTTCACCACGCGCCATTGCGGGGCTCTGAACCCGGATTGCCCGCGTCTTTGCGTACAGATACGCCGACTTCGGGCAGGCGTCCAACCGTGCAAGGAAGGACTGAGACAACTTCCTCTCCGCGAGGTAGTCCCTGACTTCCGGGTCCAAACTCATTTGCCGGCCTCGTACTTGAGCCACGCGCCGGTCGGCTGCATCGGCCTGATCTGGCAGCCGGGGCAGAGGTCATCCCCCTCCGGTCGCATGTAGCTGACTCGGCAGAAGTCGCAGCGGTACGGCACGAACTTCGCCGTGGGCGGGATCAGTTCGCCCTGTTCAGCCCGCGTCACGGCTCTTCGCCTCGATCCGGTGCCACCACATCATCGCGTCGGCCTCCATCTGGAAGCTGTCGACCGGCTCGCTCTCATCCCACTCGGCGAGTCGGCCGAGCGAGTAGCAGAGCATCGCCAGTTGCGGGACTACCTCTTCCTTTAGGTGGATAATCTCCCGCTCCGCGTCCATCACTCGTCGCCTTCCAGCGTCGAATCGACCATGCCCTCGATTGCTTCGTTGGCTATGGCGAGGTAGCCGCTGCGGAGCCGCGCCTGCTCGGATTCGTCCTTGACCTGCTCGATGGCTTCACCGGCAGCCGTGACCATGCGGAGGGCCTCCGCGAAATAGGTTTCGGCGCGGGCTGCCGGATCGTCCATCGGGTCCGGCTTGCTGAGGGCGACGACGCTACCCATCAGAATCCTCCCATCCATTCGTGTAGCTGTTCGTGGTGTGGGCGGCAAAGCCAGGTCACGTCAAGTGGAGCCGCGTAGTCGTCGTGGTGCGCGTGGACGGTCGATTCGGTCCCGCAAGCGACACACGGCAGGCGCTTTAGATCGCCCCTGTCAATCGCTAGCCGAACCTCAGCCCGCGCCCTGATCCGCTGCTTCTGCTCGGGTGTCCCGTTCCGCCGACGCTTTTCCATCTTGCGGCGGTCCTGCTCGCGGGTAACGGCAGGGTTGCGACCCCTTCGTTTCTCAGCCCGCTCTTCGGGTGTGAATCGGCTGTACCACTCGCGCATGTAGGCGGCGCGGGCGCATCGCTCGCAATCCCCGCAGCCGCCGCACTTTGGCGGGCGACCGATTCTTGGCTGTGTCGCCGCCTCCATCAGACGACACTCGGAGCAAACGGAATGTCATCGTCTGGAACTCCCCCGCCAGTCGTTCCGGGGTCGGGCTTCTCGGTGCCGGACGTGTCGGGCGCGGGGAGCGAGTCCTGCGCGATGCTGTTCGCGGGGTCGACCTTCTCCACGGTGTAGCCCCGGATCGTGACGTGGAAGCTGTTGGTCAGCTTGTCGAACGTGCTTGCGATGGCGTCGGATGATGGCAGCTTGCCGTTAGCCGACAGCGCCGCGACGACCTGAGCCGCGCACTTCGCCGCGACCTGCCGCTCGATGGACTCGTTGCGGGCAGCCTGCGACGGGGAACTGGCCGGCGCGGAGCCGTTGCCGCCGCCCTCGTTCCAGACCTTCTTGATCTTCGTGCCGTGCTGGTCGCGCTTGACGACCTCGTAGTCCAGGGACTCTCCCGGCTCGGGGGCGGGGGAGTCGGGCTTCTTGGTCAGGTAGACCTCGTTGCCGTCGATGGTCAGCGAGTAGTCGACCATCGGCCCGTAGTTGCCGGACCACTCACGCCTTCCCGTGACTGCCTCGATGATTCCTGTCGGCATCTTCCCTCCTAGTAGTTCTGCCCACGCGGGGAATCCCAAACGATTGAGACTCCCTTCTTGGCGAGGGCGCGGTTTATCGCGGCCTGATACTGCGGCCCCGGCTTGAGCCCGTTTGCGATCTTGCTCATGTAGCTCTCGCTGCAAGCGACGCTCTCCCCGCTCGTCCGCATGAGGCGAACTAGCTCGGCCTGCGAAATCTCCGCGAAGCGGAGCGCCTGCCTGAGAGTTGATGCCTGCAACTGGTCGGTAGCCATTGGCGGGAATATAATCATTCGCCTCGGACGGTACAAGTCCTTGTACTAGAACTCGGTAGCCGCTACGGTTGTTCAGGGCATCCCGCGATGCTTGCTCTGAGCGGCGGCGAGAGCGGCATAGGCAAGCGCGAAATGGCGGGCCGCGTCCAAGATCAGGTCGTCGGCGGGGTCGAGCCCGCGCCGTCTTGACTGAAGCAGCTCGAAGAGCGCGTAGTTGGCCCCGTCCGCTGCCTCTTCCGCAGCGTCGGCGACGTTATCCCGGCTCAGATAGCGCAGGCCGAAGAGCGGCCGGCCGGTCTTTTCCCGCGCCTCCGCAAGCTGCCGGAAATACGGAAAACTAGGCTCGCCTCCCATCGCCAGGGCGAGGCGGTCGTAGAACTCGCGGACGGTCCTGTCATCGGCGTACCACTCCGGCGCGAAGGAGCGGCTGCACGACGCGCAGACACCGGAGGTCCGGCGATCCATCGACTCAACGGGGGAGTCGCAGTCGCAGTACCTCATGCCGGCGAGACTTCGTGCATGTGCGTCGGCGTGTACGCCTCTGCTGCCTCGGCGAAGTAGATGCGCTCAGTCGCGGCGATCCCCCACTTTGCGGCGACAAAGAGGACTTTCTGCTGCGGCCGAGAGGCGGCGGTGATAACCCCGCTGAGGTTGTTGGCCCCGACCCAATCGCCGGAAACGATTGTCTCGCCGGCCCCGTTTGGAACCTCCGCTGCCTGATGATGATGGCCCATGAGCAGGTAGCGGTAGATGCGGTTGTGGAGGCGGATCGAACGCGCATCGAACTTCGACAAGCCGTAGAACGGGAGCCCGCCCCAACCGCGTATCTCGTCGCCATGCACCATCTGGAACTCATGCCCGCCCGCTCGGAAGAACAGGGAGCCGCCTAGTTCCACGGCGAACTGGTCGATGGGCTCGGCCCGGAGCTTGTCCCGCATGAGCCGCAGAAAGCCGTAGTCCCAGTTGTAGGTGCGCGGTCTAGCCCCGCCCCTCTTGCCTCCGACCTTGCCGTGATTGCCGGTCACGCCGTAGACGGCGATCTTGGGGATACCGACCTCCTGCTTGGCGAACCGGATGACCTCCTTGATTGCGGAGTCCATCTTCGTTGCGAGCTGGAACATTTGCTCCATCGGGTCGATTTCAAGCTGCCACGCCTGACCCGCGAATATCTCGTCGCCTTCGACCTGATCGCCGCCAAACGGCAGGAATAGCTCTTCGATCCGGTAGCCATCGGCGCGACGGGCGATGACCTGACAGACGCCCTCAACCCATCGGGCTAACCGCTGGTCGAACACGTCGACGGAGAATCCGCCCTGATTGCCCGGTGTGTCGGTGGGTCTTACGAACTGCCCGAACTGGCAGTCGTAGATGGGAGCGATGACGCTGTTTGCCGGCTTCTTCTTGCTTTGGGCGCGGGTTGAATAGCGCGGGGTATCCACTCGGACCTTGCAGATTTCAACGATCCGGTCGAAGAACTCTTCTTGGGAGGCGAGCTGCTTACGGTAGTCCCTGATCTGCTTTCGCAGTACGCGGTTCTCTTCGGTGAGGTTGACAACCTTCAGTTCGTCACGGTTGTCCTCTTCAGATTCAGAGGCTTCATCGAAAACTGCTTGAACCGCCGCCTTCAACTCGGCGTTCTCGGGCTTCTGGAACTTGACGCCGAGAGTCGATGGTGCCCATCCGAGAGCGATGGACACCTGCCGCAGCGACCCGTGAGCCCGCGCTAACTCAAGCAGCTTGTCCTTGTCCGGTAGCGGGTCCGGTTTCCGTGGCATCGGCGTTCCCTCCTAGTTGCTGATCCAGACGGATGACGGCGCGGGCCTCTCGGCGTCCTGCCGCTTCTGGATCGTGGCCTTCTGCTTTCCGCTTGCGTTCGTGTTCCTGGTAGTAAGTCTCGAAGCGTTCATTGACGATCTCGGTGGCGCGGGCCGACTCAGCCGTGGGGGTCAGGGAGTTGGGGATCGTCTTGGACCCGCAGCGCGGGCAGGCTTCCCATTCCTTCGGCCAGCGGGTCCGGCAGTCGGAGCAGCGGCGCGAGCCGTCCATAACGTCACCGGCTGAGGTAGTGTCGGAGTGCGGCGCGGGCTCGGCGGTGGAGGGGTAGGGGGCGCAGCTTGAGTCGCATCGCAAGGGCGGTCACGACACCGAAGCCGGCAGCGAAGGCGAGCAGGGCGAGCAGTTCCGGGTCGCTCGGCTGACCGTGGGCGGGGAGGGGTCCGGGCCTCACGGCTGGAACCTCGGGCCGCAGGGGAGATTCAGCTTGCGCTCAAGGACACAAGTGGTCGAAGGCGTGAACGCTCGGATCGCGTCCCGAAAACTCCCCTGACACGCCTGCCCCTGCGGCGCTACCGCGCAGGGGGACCGCTCGATGATCGTGACGCGCTCCCCCAAGTCCTGCGCGGCGAGGTAGTTGTAGATGCCAAAGCCCATCGACACGGCGGCACCGAACGCGAGCGGGACCGTGATGAGCCACGGATGGCTGACCATGAAAGCGCCGATGCGCTCCATCACGATCCCCCGGTCGAGAGCAGGGTGACGACGACGCCGAGCCCGGAGCCAAGAACGGAAAGGGCGGTGACGGCGAGCAGCTTGTAGAGCCCGGAGTGCTTCTCTTCCAGCTTGTCGAAGCCCTCGGTGACTTCCCGCCGTAGTTGCCGCATGTCGCCGTACAACCCGTTATCGCCCCGGACTCCGAACATCGCCTGCTCGATTCGGTCCAGGCGACGGCGCTCGTCGGCTTCCATGCATGGCCTACTTTCCGATCTGGGCGACGGGTTCGATTCCACGCCGACGTTTGTGTCCGTGGACACATCCCTTTGTCACCCCGTAGGCGTCAGCGATGTCGGAGAGCGCCCAGCCTTGCCTTATGAGGTCAAGAACCTGCTCAAGGCGTCCGCCGGTTAGCTTTCGCGGTTTCGCACCTCGCCGAACGTTCTCCGCATGGGTGACTGGCTCTAGATGGGCCGGGTTGACGCAGGCTGGGTTTTCGCAGAGATGGTCGAGCTCCAGTCCGTCGGGGATCGGTCCAACATGCAACTCGTAGAGAACCTGGTGGGCGAAACGAATCTTGTCGTCCCACCGCATGCGTCCGTAGCCACGGGGATCGGTTGCTCGCTGCCATCGCCAGCATCCGTCAGGCTCGACCTCGTACCTAGTATCTAGAGCCTCTGGGCTCCGGTTGCTTCGGTTTCCCCAGCCGAGGGTAGAATCGTCGGTTGGCATGGAGCGTTGCCTCCGTGTCCGTGGCCCCGGCTGTTCGTGCAGCGCGGGGCCGTTTTCAGTTAGTGAGATTGTCCCACTATCTGCGGACACACTACGCGTCATTGGGAACGATGTAGACGAGCAGAGCCGTGGCGAGGGCGATCACGGACTGCGAGATGTCCTCAGCGACCTCGACGCCTGCGGCACCCAGGACGGCGACGACGGCGCCGACGACGGCGACGATGGCCTTGTTGTACTTGCTCATTGGGTCTTTCCCTTCGATGTGTAGCCCTTAAGGAAATCCCCAGGGCAGGCGGTGGACTGGCCCGGTGCCTGCCAATGCCCGATCAGGGGCTTGGAGGTCAGGCCGTACTTCTTGAGCAGCTTGCGGAGGGCGCGGCGCTGGACGACGCCGGCCCATGTATCCCCGGTGGTGCCGTGGACGCTGATCCCGACCCGGCCGGTGTTGTAGTTGAGCGTGTGAGCGCCGACATACTCCACGCCCCGCAGCCGGACGATGGTGCCATCGCGGGTGACGCCCACGTTGTAGCCGAGACACGACCATCCCTGCGCCTTGTGCGCGGCGTCATAGCGCCGCCATAGCTCAAAGGCTTCGGAGTCGTCATCATCGAGCGGGCCGGCGGTGTAGTGGCCGACTGAGCCGTAGATCGTGCCCTGCCGAACGAGCCCGCGCACCGCGCTTCGGTCGAAATGCAGATCGACAAACTTGGGGGAGGCGAGGTTGCGGAGCTTGCGGGCGATCTTCTTGAGTCGCCTCTGTGCCTTCTCTAGACGCGGGCGCAACTCGTGAATCCGCGCCTTCGCCTCCTTGCGAACGACGAGCAGCTTGTCGATTTCCTTCTTCAGCTCGTCCCGGCGAGCAGGGGTCGGGTCATCATCCAAGCGGTCGCGCTTGGCGGCGATTGTCTCGTCGGCCTTCTCTTTCTCGGCGACCAGCTCTGCGAGGTCAGCGTCGATTCCCTTGACCCGCGCCTGAAGGATTCTCCGCTCTTTGCGTAGTTTCTCCGCGCGCTTACTCATAGCGGATAGTATTGAGTAGCCATCGGACGGTCAGCGGCGGGGGCGGAAGGCTTCGTAGATGGGATCGCCGCTCGGATCGTTGTTCAGCGATGAGCGGGCATAGGCAGCGGCGGCAGAGGTAATCGGGCTGATACCGCCTACTGCTGCGGCCCCGCGTCGTGCCTTATCTACGGCGTCCATAGCGGCCGTGAGCGCGGGAGCGCCGCCAGATGAGGGAACCCCGCCCGATGACGTGCCCGTGGTGCCCGTTGTCGGCGGGGCGGGAGGTTGCACGGCAAGGTTCGTTCCCTTGATTGGAATGGGCGCTGGAACGGCTACGTTCTTGCCAGCGTTCTTAGCGACCCATTGGTTCAGCGCCGCCATCTGCTCCGGGGTGCCTGCGATATCGAGTGCCCCACCGATTACGTTGCCCTCTGCGCCCGTCTGCCGGCGCAGGCGCTTCAACCCCTCGGGCATCGGGTTTTCGTGGTAGTGGTAGCCCTGCGGGTCGTGAGAGGCGTCGATGGTGTCGAAGGCGGGATTCTCGCCGGTCCCCTCGGCCATCATCCCTAGCTCCTGCGCTTTCTTGTAGACGGTGAGGATCGTGAACGGATCATCGCTCGATACGTGGACGTGCCCGCCGTGATTGCCGATTGGCCCAATCTCAACGAGCTTCCCCGACCCGTCGCTGTCGAGCGAAATGCCCTTGTCATAGAACATTTCCTCCACCTTGAGAGGACGCTTCTGCTTCCCGCCCTTCGACGCCTTGACAAGCTTCCCGCCCGCGAGTAGTGCCTTCGTCGCGGGCTTACCCAGGACGTTGTTGGCCCGCTGGATCAGCTTCTTGGGAATGTCCTTGCCGGGGTCCGCGCTGACCTCGTTGTAGTTGCGGCTGATGTTCTCAAGGTAGTTGGGATCGGTCGCCCACCCGCTGCCGGCGATAGCCGCGATCTGCTGCTGGTCGCCCTTGCCGGCCGCACCCAAGATCGCCTGAATCCCCTCCGACGCGCCGTACACCTTGCCACGCAGGAAGTCGGCCGTCACCTTCGCCGCTGACTTCGGATCGCGGAAGGCCGGATCGCCCATGATGCTCTGATCGAAGCCGGAGTCGAAGGCTCCGATGTTGAGCCAGTTGTTGTCTCCGGGGTTGAGGTTGCCGCCCTCCTGCCTTACCCATGCCGCGACGACGCGGGGCGATAGGCCGGTCTGCTTCGCAAGCTCGGCGGCGAAGGTAGCCTGATCGGGGCTGCTCAACCCTGAAACCTCAGGAGTCGCCCGCTTAGTGGCACGGACTAGCTTCTTAGCCACCTTGCGCGGCTTGGGACCAGGCTCGGCTCCGAGAGCCTTGACAAGTGCGCTTGCGCCTTCGGCGACGTTAGCCGTGGCTTGAGCCCGCGCCGCGTCGACCTTCGCCATCTGCCGCTCCCCACGCTTTGAGAGCTGCGTTCCCTGCGTGTTGAGAGCCTTACCCCGTGACTCGGCTGCGGCTTGCGGCACGGTGCTTCCGTCAAACTGCGCTGGGTTCTCCCGCCGTGCCTCTCGCACGTCCTGAAGGTCGGCGAAGTCAACGTTGTGGGCTTCGTTGAGGGCTGCGCTTGCTGCATCCCTCGCTGCCCGTGCGACGCGGGACGATGGGCGGTCCTCGGGCTTGCGGTACTTGAAGCGGCCGACGCCTATTACTTGCGTGTCGCCCTCAGCGACCTCAACCTTTCGGGCCGCGTCGTCCAGGGCCGTGTATCCCGATGCGGTCTTTCTGATCTGCTCGGGGTCGTTACCCGTCACCTTCGCCAGTCTGCGGATCGCTTTATCTGGATCGGTGTGGAATCCGGCTTCGGAGAGGTAGCGGGCGGCTTGCTTGATCGACTTCGCTCCGTCCTCGGAGCCGTCGCCAAGATTGGTGTAGCCCCTGCCCTTGCCCTTGCGTCCGTAGTCGGTGACGCTTGCGGCGGCGAGTAGGACGGAGGGGTTGACCTCGTACTTGAGTCCATTGCTGATTGCGGGAGCTGCGAGGGCGCGGGTTGCCGGATCGGAGATTGTCCCCATGAGCGGCTTCAGGTTGACGGTCGTGGTCGAGCCGCTGCTTCGGGGACTGTAAGTTGGAACCGGAGTCGGAGCAGCCGGTGGGGTGGGGCCACCACCGGGGGGCGCGGAAACCGCACTTGTGTAACCCGATACAGCCGCCGTCGCAGCGTTACCCATCGAGGTCGCTTGATTGACCGTGTTTAGAACGCTGCGGCGCTCGGCGCGGTTACGTTCGCGCTCATGCTTGTCGGCAAGTGCTGACCCTCCGGGCATTTTCTAGTACCCCGAAACCGAACCGCGCCCTGAGTCGCCGCGCTTGCGGAACGTCTTACGCTGCGCGGCCGTGAACCTGCGTCGCCGCCAGATGCCGCTCGCGGTCTTGTGCCAGTCGCCCTTGCCCTTACCGATCTTCTTCGCCGGGGGCTTGCTCTTGCGGTAGCCGTTCAGCTTGCCGAACTTGACGTTGACAGGTCCGCTCTTGGACCGCCCCGAAAGGCCGCTAGCCGCCTCGGTGTAAAGCGAGGTAGGCGTGTTCTTGTTCTTGTTAGCCATTACTTACTGACCTCCATACCACGGCGGTAGGGAGGTTCCGCCGCTGGAACTGCTGCTACTGGATGATCCCCCATACCACGGCGGAAGCGTTGCTCCGCTACTGCTGGAACTTGAACTGTCCGAACTGGACGAGTCGCTGCTGCTACCGCTTTTCGGGACGCTGATCTGCTGACTGTTCGCAAGGCTGCGAAGGTAATCAACGAGTCCCGCGTCGTACTGAGCCTGCGGGGTAAAGGGAACGTTCTTCAATACGTTGTCAATGAAGCTCTTGTCGTCGTCGGCATATTGCGCCTTACCGACGAAGGGAACCGTGATTCCCATGAGCTGAAGTCCCGCGACCACAAATCGCTCTTCCTCTGGCAGCGGCGTACCATCGTCGGACTCAAGCGTCCCGCCGAACGGGTCTTTGCCCCTGAGAGCATTGAGGACGCCGCCTGCCTGTGGCAGCACGGAGCCGGCGACGTTGCCGCCAATATCGCCGAAGTAGCCGAATGACGAGAGGGTGCTGACGGGCATGATCCCGCCACCAGGGAGCGGAATGTCCCCACGGTTGCGGGCGGGCAGGGGCTCGTCGGCGAAGATGGAAAGCCCCAACGCCTTCCGCTCATCCTCGGTCATCTGAGCGATGTTGGTGAGGATCGCCGTCTTGATTGGATGCTGTACCGGGAGGGTGTAGAGGACATACTTCGTGGCGGCGCGGGTCCACATTCCGAACGGGGCATAGCCGCTGAGGATGGTGCGGGCCATTGGGCTGTTGCCCGTCCATTGGCCGGTGGTCTGCTCAACTCGCTTCGCAAGTTGGATCGACTTCGCGGGGTCGATGTAGCCCCGCGCGAGGTCGTCAACAATGTCGTCGGTGATGCGAAGTCCCTTGTTCCACTCGCGCAACGCCTTACCGACAAGTGCCTTCTGCACGGGGTTCTCGATCAGCTTCTCGTTGGCCTTGAACACGGCTTGCGTGTAGCCCTTCCACGCTCCCCGCAGCTTCCGCCCAAGCGGGGTTTCGCCGACCTTCACACCGAGCTTGACAAGACGGTTGCTCTTGGAGAAATCGGTGGCGTCACGACGAATGAGCTGATCGGCGACGTTCGTAAGGTGTGTGCCGTGGCCGATCAGGTGTTCCGCCCGCGCAGCCGCGTAGGGGTCAATCTCGTCGGCGCGGGCTCGTACACGATTGACAAGGCGACGGTTGAGAATCCCGCCGCCGAGAGCCGGGGGAATCTGGCCGCTGAGGATGGCGCGAATGTTTATGTCGATGAAGTTGCCGGCGAGCCACTTGGGGGAGGTCGTGAGGACGGTCTGCTTGAACGTCTGATTGCCGACCTGCATCCCCTTCAGGAACTTGTTGGGCGGCTCAAAGTGTTCGCGGAGCCGGATCGCCGCAGTCTCGGGGACGATGGCGAACGGGCCGGGACCGTCAAGGTTCTCTGCCTCCCGCCAGATGCCGGCCATATCCTCGGTGTTGCGAGACAAGTCCTTAGCCTGAAGGTCCGCAGCCTTGTCAGCCTCAGCCTTCTTGCTCAGGAACGGGTTTCGCCGCAGGGCGACTAGACGCTGACCAGGGGGAACCTCGATGCCGTACTTCTCAGGGTTGGCGATTGCGTCGCGGGCCATCGCTCCGTCCTTGAGCGGAACCGCCGACCGAATCTCAAACTCCCTTATGTAGCCGTCATACGCCTTCGTAGCGTCGATGACGCCCCGCGTCCTGACCCGGTGCGTGAGCAGGGCTTCGTAGCTTGGATCGAACGCGCCCTCATCGACCGCCTTGCCGGTGAGCTTCTTCTTCGGCAGGCTTGGCCGCTCATTCTGCGGGACGTAACGAGCCGACTTATCCGACTGGTGCGGACGCAGGGAACTGAAAGCGACGTTATCGGGGTCGATGCCCATGCGGACCAGTTGGTCGCGGGCTGCTTCGGCGCTGAGGGCGCGGCCTTCCCGGTCGACAAGCTGCTTCGTGACCTTCGGCTTCTTGCCGACCTTCTCTCCGCGAGCCTTCGCCTCCTTCCATGCCTTACGTGCCGCAACCTGCTCAACGGGCTTGCCCATCTTCGCGTCAAGGTGGACGCGGGCTGCTGCGATCCATCGAGCCTTTGTAGCCTGCGCGGGGTCGAGCAGGCCGAGCTTGACTAGCTCGGGGTCTAGCTCCCGGTTGATTGCCTGTGCGTTTGCGCGGGCTGATGCGAAGATCGTTTCGGGGTCGCCCTTCTTCGCCAGCTCGTCAATGAGAGCGCGGTTGTAGCGGTTCATTTCGACCTTCGACTCAAGGACCGCCCGCTTGCTCTGCTTCGTCTTGGGATCGGCGATCTGCTTCAGCATCCGCTCATGGCTCTTATCGAGCCGCGCCGCGTAGCTCCGCAAGTCCTCGGCGAAGGTGCGCGTGTTTCGGAGGATGCCGATTACCGCGTAGCGAGCGCCGGCCGCATTGAGGTTGCCCTTCGATAGCTTCGCCGGGGGTGTCAACCGCCGCTCGGAGCCGGTGTCGAGCTTCGTACCCCGTGGCGCGGCCCCAACCGTGTCGTTGCTCTCAGCGGTGCGATCAGCGCGGCGCAATCCCTCGTTACCGCCTGCGAGTCGGTCAACCCTCTCCTTCAGCGCCCGCTCAATCTCCCGTTCCGTGGCGATGGGATTGCCGTCCTCATCCTTAGCGCGCCTGCGGTCCCGCGCCTTCTGGAACACCTGACGGGTCAAGTCCTTGCTGTACGGGTCGCGGTAAATCGGTGCCTGATCGCCGCCGACCGACAAGGGCTTGCGTTCGGTTCCGCCTACCTTACCTGCGGTGAGGGCGCGGGTTCCTGCGCCGGCTGCACGTCCGGCTACCGCTGCGCCACCTGAGACTTCCAACAGGGAGAAGATCGGATGCTCGCGGAGCTGCGTCTTGATCTGATCGAGATCGCCCTTGATTACCCCGCCTGCGACGCTGTTGTCCATGAGCATCTTGATCTGCTCGTCAATCAGCGTGTCGTCGCCATCGACCGCCCACTCCTTGAGCCCCTTGCCGAGCAGATAGACGGAGGGGACTGCGGCGACGGGCAGCTCAAGAATGTCGCGGGCCGCTGCGCCGACGATCCCGAAGTTGTCGAGCGTGTCGCCCAACTCATGTACGGCATCCGTGAACACGGTCTGCCCGCCAGTCGCGGCGTTCTTGAGCGCGTCGAAGATCGGGGAGGGGTCGCCCTCCTTGATAGCGGCGGGAGTGGCGGCTGCGGCAGTCGCGGCTCCGTAGGCTCCAGTCGTCTTGATCGGCTTGCGGACGGGAGCGGTAGCGATCTTTCCGCCCACCTTTCCCGTCTTGAGTGCGATAGCGCCGCCCTTAGTGTTAGCGACGGTCCTTGCGGCGCGGGCCGGCGCGGTTGACTTTGCAGCCTTCGTGACCTTCCCGATGCGAGAGCCCTGCTTCGCGGTGCCCTCGGCGACGCGGGTTGATGCGCCGGCAGCCTTGCCCTTGCTCCCGCCCTTGACTACCGCCTCAGCGCCCTCTTCAACGGCCCGCGCAGCCTTGCCCGCCTTCGCCGCGTCAAACGCGCCCTTGACTGCCTTCCCCGCGATCCCGCCCACGGGAAGCAGGGTCAACCCAAGATCGACGGCCTCTCCGACCGTATCGACCTGAAGCTCCTTGAGCGCCTTCTGTCCCTTTGCCTGCGCGGGCTCACCGGGAGCCTTGTAGCCGGACAACTCGGCGAGCTGGTCGAACTTCTTGGGCGCGTACTTGCGCAGGAAGTTCGGGAGCGGCTTCTTGGGGCCGGGAGTGGACGACGCCTCGCTGAAGGCGCGGCTGACGATCTTCGGGGCGATGCTCGCCCGCTCCGACTCAGAAAGCCTCGGCCAAACGGTGCGAAGCTGCTGGATCGTCGGGAGGTTGGTCTTGGTCCCGGCTGCGTAGTTGGTGACGGCGCGGGTTGACTGCGACTCCGCTGCGGCTGCTGCGCGGTTAGCCGCGCGGAGCCCCGCCTGCGCCGACCGTCGTGCTGCGCGGATCGTGGCACGACGACTCTGACGGTTTAGATGCCGCCGATCCTTGCGCCTCTTCTTGGGCTTGTAGTTCTTCGCTCGTGAGGGACCGGGAAGATCGCCCCGTTTATAGCCAGGACCGGGCAACTACTCGTCCTCATCGTCGGGCAGGTACTCGGCGGCGTGGGCAAGCGCATCGGAAGCGGCTACCGCCGCAAGTCCCGCCCTGTCAGCGGCATCGTTCTTGCCACGGGTGAAGGTGCTGACCGCCTTCTTAGCGGCGGGACGGCTAATGTCCTGCGAGGTCGTGAGATAGTCGATGAGGTTGCGGCGCAGGCTGGCATCGGAGCGGAGGGTTGCCCGCTCGATCTTGAGCGCGGTCGCACCGGGGCCGCGAGTCTTTGCGACCGACTGACGAATCTCGGCGAGCGCCTTCTGAATCTCGCGGTCGTACTTGGTCCGCTTCTCGATGGCCTCTTGCCGCTTTTCCCGCTGCCTTTTGATCGACTCCTGAAGGATCGACGCCTTTTCCTCTGCGGTGGCGGCTGCGAGTGCGGCGCGGTCTGCCTCAATGTCGGAGAGCGCGGAGCGGAGGTCTTGTCTGAGCCCTGCCTTCTCGTACTTCACCATGCCCTGAGCGTCGTCGGCGCGGCCCGCAAGCTCGGACTGAATCTGCTGCAGGGCGAGTCCGTGAATGTTGCCGGGGATGGACGACGCGGCCTCATCGAGCAGGGAGAGGGTTGCCTTCTTCGCGCCGCGTGACGCGCCTAGCTCGGTTCGGTAGGTGCGGCGAGCAGAGCGTTCGGCGCGGTTGAGCGCGGTGCGCTCCGCAGCGGTGCTTTGCCTCGCCTGACGACCGGCTCGCTTCCTCAGTTGATTTCGGGTTGGGGGCTTCTTAGCCATCGTCTTTCCTTACTTGGAGAATCCGGCGGTCGGCTTGTTCTTCTTCTTGCGGCCCTTCCCCTTCTTGCCGCCGCCGCCGCCGTTCGTCCTCTGGCCATACTTGTTGAAGCTGCCGGGGTTCGTCTGCCGTGCGTTGTAGATCGCCTGCGTCGTGAGGTCGAGCTGCGAGAAGTACGCCTCGCGGTTGGCGCGGTTGTTCTCGCGCCGTGCCTGCCTCCGCGTCCTGCGGAAGTCGCGCTTGGAGAGCTTCGTGTCGCGGCGGGTGTCCTGTCGCAGTCGCGTCCGGCTACGGCCGTACTCGGTCTTGAACTCGCGCTGATCCTTGCTGAGTCGTTGCAGCGCGGTCGCAATATCCTCCTGCTGCCTCTGGCGGGCCAGTTCCAGCTTGCCCACGTCGCGGCCCATGTTGGCCTCGCGGATCGCTGCGCCGGCTGCCAGGGAGCCGCCTTCGCCAACCCCGCGCTGATTCGATGCCTGCGCCTGATTGGACGCCTGAATCCCGTACTTGCGGAAGGTGTCGGCGAGTTGCAAGCGGAAGTCCTCGCGGCCACGCTGCGCGGTCTGCCGAATGTCCTCGCGGCCCTCCGCGAACCCGCGCCGCGCCTGCCTCGCGCCAAACTTCAAGTCCTGCTTGCCGCGCTTGAATGACCGCCCAATGTCCTTCTTCGTCTGCCGGTAGTCCTGCCGGTCGATCTTCCGCTGAGTGCGGAAGTCCTGATTTATGTCCTGAATCCCGCGCTGGTTCGCCCGAATCTCGGCGGCGATGGACGGGTCGTATGACATAAACGGCGGGAGGTCAAAGGTGGTCCCGGTCGGGTCTTTGGACGAGCCAATGTCATAGCTGCTGCCACGGGTGTAGGCACGACGCGGGCGGTTCGGGTCGTTAGCCATCAAACCCACGCTCCCGCTTGCTTGATGTAGGGGGTCTTGGAGGCGGTGTCGAGGTAGAAGTCACCGTCCGCGCCAAGATCGGACGCGGGCGCACCGGAGCCCGTAAGCCACTTCTGGCCGGCGCTGAGGATCGAGCGCCTAACCTCCGGGCGCTGAAGGTGGGAGCGCAGGAACCGCTCAAGGTCGGCTTCGTTCTGAAGGCGTCCGAGACTCATGCCTGCACGCAGAAGGCCGTAATGTTGAATCCGGCAGCCGCAACGTCCGAGCCGACACTATCGGAGTAAATCTGATGGTTCACAATATCTCCGCTCGTCAGGGGGGTGATGACCGAATGGGTGAACGGGACGGACAGGCTTACGGTCGAAGTGTCCATCCAGCGCCTATCAACAAGCACCATGCCGATAACGCTGATTCCCGCCAACAACCGCGACTGATGCTCGATGTAACCGTTCGACGCCGCGTTGTTCACGACCTGTCCGCTACACGAAATGACATACAGGCCCGTAGCGCCCGCCGTGAAGGTAGTGTTTGTGGTCGTCCAAGTGGTCGGCGTGATATTCGTGAGCGCCGATGAGTTGTCGCTGTGGACGGTGGAGCGAGCGAGCTTGGTCGCTGAGATGGACCCGGCGAGGTCGGCGTTGAGGATCGCGCCCGTGAGGTTCAACTTGGAATAGGCAATCGCCGCCGCAGCCTTGATGTTGTTGTTGTCGAGCTGACCGGGGTTGTTGACAACCGCGTAGATCGCGTCGAAGTACGTCTGAAGAACGTCCCAATCGGGAGTGTCGCCGTTAGAGATTGAGCCGGGATCGGTAATGTCAGTCATCGTTTATCTCCTGACGGCCTGCGAGGGTCGGATTTGCAGTTCAAGTCGGCGGATCGCGCACCACTCGGCAGGGCCGTTGTCTGCTCGGAGCTTCAGTCGTGCGTATCGTAGTCTCTTGTTGAGTCGGAATCGGTGCGGGTCGATAGTTGCGGGGGGTGCGTAATCCCGCACGTCAGCTCGCATTACGGGTGAAAACTCTCCATCGTGGAGTGCGGTCCAGGGGCTAGTACCACTAGGGCCGAAACCGACGCCCCACTCGCCAGCAGGGTCGCCCCACTTGGGAGCGCCTTCAAGGCGAATGCCGGATGCGTAGTCGAGGACTAGGCGCGGTTCGTCGCCCACGTCAGCGACCAGCTCGTAGCCGAGCCGAACCCATCGGAGGGTGTTGAGGGTGAGCCCGCCAGTCTCAAAGTCGCGGAACACAATCTCGAAATCCGGGGTTGTGCCATCGGCATCCTGCTTGTTTGCGACGCCGGGGGAGAAGTAGCCGGTGCAGTCGGACACGCGGGCGGTGTCGGCATACTCGGCTGCGAGTAGCTTCGGTTGGCGCGGGTCCGCAGCGTTCTTGACTGCGTATGCGGCCATGTTCGCGCCGCTATTGCGGAGCCGCGACCAGGGGAAGTAGGTCTTGTAACGGCGGTCCCGCTGCCCCGGCATCTTGCAGACCAGCACGTCCTTTACGTCCGACGATCCGAGAATCGGCAGGAAGTAGCGGCTCTTATAGACGGCTGCGCCGCCCGTCCGGTAGCCGAGCTTCATGTAGCTCTGCCAGAGCGGGTCAATCCGCTTGCTGATTCGCACCGGGGCGCTGGAACCGTCGATCATGTAGACGCCATCCGTGCAGGGGACGATTAGGTACTGCTCCCAAGTGGCGATGCCGGCAGGGGAGGCAAGAACGTAGTCGCGGGACAGAAGCTCAAAGCTGTGCTGCGGGTCGCCCGTTGCGGAGTCAACTATGTTGTAGGCGATCCCGCTGAGTCGCCAGACGCCGCCCGTGGTAAACACAAGGACGATCTGGCCGATGCTCGCAATCCCGATGATCCGGTTGCCGTCAGGAACCGTGTGGTAGTCGGTCGCGTTGAAGGTGTGCGGGTTCTCCTGCGGGGCGGTGGTGCGGAGCGGGCTGAAGTAGACGCGGCGGGTCGTGTGCCAGAGCAGCCGCGCCGTCGAAACCGTGTATGTGTCGCTCGCCACATAGGGGTCGGCGGTGGTAATCGTGTAGATGTTGTGGAAGGTCGGATCGGCCGTGGTGGTGGTCACGCCCTCATACGCCTCGGTGAGCGTTACCTGCGTGTCGCTGTCGACCGTTTCGACCACATAGACGCGCTCGTTCCCGCGCTGAAGCAGCATCCCCGGATCGACATTCGCGGTGAACCCGCCAGTCGCATCGGTGACAACGGCAGAGCCGTTCGTCATGTTCGTATTTCCGCCGCTGGTCGTGTAGGACGCGGCCTTGAGGGAGCCGCCATAGATGAACCCGCCGCCGATGAAGAGCAGTCCCCCAATCTCCGCGCAGACGGCGGGGCCGGTGAGCCCAGGACCGCCGAGATTCACGGGGGTTGTCCCGTTGAGGACGCCGAAGTCGGAGGCATTGGCGAACAGGATGCGCTCGCCGGGGGTCAGGTGCCCCGTCCAAAGGTGACGAAGGCCGGTCCCGAAGTCGGCGTCGGAATAGTTGTCATTCCCGCCGCGCCAGAAGATCGAGCCGTCATCGTCCCCGTTGAAGCCATTTACTATGTCGTAGACGCCATCCTGCGGAATCAGGTGCGGTGCCACGTCGCGGACCATGCCCGCGCTGAAGTCGTCCTGCTCAACGATTACGTCGAGCGAAGGCACTCAAGCCGCTCCCCAATAAGCCACGTCGCGGCCCGTTGAGAAAGCAAGCCGGCGAAGCTCTCCGATCTTCCGATCGAACAGCTCTTCGTGGTAGCTGCGGAGGTCGGGGTTGTCCTCGCTCAGTCCGAGCGCGATCCCCGTGGCGCGGTCGACAATCGCCTGCCGGAACTCTTCCGGCACGACCGGCACGTCATCGTCGGAATCCATGAGCGCGGGGCGCTCGATGACAAGCAGCGAGAGGTCCGTCCCGGTATCGACAGTCGGGTAGATCGAAACCTGCCGCTCATTCGCGGAGCCCCAACTGTTCCAGAAGATGCCGGCGACTACCAGGGAGTCGACGCCGCGAGTCACACGGTCTGCCTGCTGCTGGAAAGAGGGCTTGTAAGCCTCGCCGTCAACCCGCAGGTTGAGGATGCGGTACACGTCAGAGGGGAGGGTGTACGCCTCCTGATCGGTGACGCCGGCAATCGTGATTGTGGCGCGATACCACTCGGAACGAACGGCAAGCTCGCGGTGCGCCTCGTTGATAAGGTCGTCGCGCTGGTCGTCGTCCAGATCGACGCCGGCTAGGTCATCGAGGGCAGACCGAAGATCGCCGAATGTGAGCGGCACTAGTCCCTCTCAGGCTCTCCCTCACTCTGAAGCTGCTCAAGCGCCGCCACGCACATCTGAATCACGCTTCCGCGATTGTGCGTCGCCAGCTCGTCGTCGCGGATCGCGGCGATGGCGTCGGGATCGAGCTTCGCCACGGCAGCGAAGATCGCCTCGCTGCGCTCCTTGTAGGTCGGCGATGGCTCGTCCGGGGCTGCGCCTTCGTCCCAAACCTCAGCGTTGATGGTTTCGTGGGACCGAATCCAGTCGATCAGCTCGTCGTAGGTCATCCCGACCGCCTCTGCCGACTCGTCGGTGACGACAAAGCGGTTGTTCTCGAAGATGACCGCCTTGAGCGGGGTCTGACCGTACTTCTTGCCGTACTCGTCGCGGAGGTCGTGCGGCTGCTCGATCCAAAGCTGGTAGTTCGGCTGCTTGCTGATGAAGGCGTGCTGCTTCTTGGTGAGTGTCTTGCTCATGTTTCCTTCCGATTCCTCATCGGGTTTGGAGGGCGCGGGGTCATCGGTGCCCCGCGCCCTTACTCATCCGGGTCTTAGCCGGTGACGCCGCTGAGGACGCCGTGCGTCTTGCTCTCGCCGAACTGAAGACCACACTCGGTGATCCACTCGTCAAGCTGACCGTCCCGGTCAGGAGCCTGCCGGTTGCGGTAGAGCTTCGTGTCGCGGGAGCCGAGCGGCCCGCCGGCCAGGTAGCGGTACTTGACGTTGCCGCGTCCCAGGTCGAGCAGGATGCCGTAGCCGCCCCAGGTCGCACCCTCAAGCAGGTTGTGCTTGACGATGTTGACCGTCCCGTGGGGGCTGATCCACTTCTGGACGCTCACGCCGTAGGTGTTGTCGCCCACGCTCGTCTGCAACTTCGTCTGCGAGAAGTTGTTGAGAACGCTGACGAGCAGCGGCGACGCGAAGAGCGTCTTGTTGTTGGACCCGTACCGGAACGCGCCACGCAGGAAGGTTTCGAAACCCGCCTCCGTGAGAGTGCCGCCCGCGCTGACACCGTTCTGAGTGGCGAAGTGAAGCGCCCCTCCGGTGTAGCGAGCCGGCTTGCTGTCCAGCGTGACCGAAGCCGGCTTGCCGAACAGAAATGCGTTCTCGATGTCGACCATGTGCTCGATGGCCTCGCCCTCATGCTGGAGCTGCCAGTCATGCGGGGAAGTCCACTGAACCTCCGAGCCGGCGCTGCCCGAAATCTCCACGGAGCGCTTGAAAATCTCCGTGTAGTTGTCGGTGAACGTCGGATCGACGGCGCGAGCGGTCGCGGCCGTGCCGCCCTCTTCCTCGGCCTTGCCGATGATGTAGAGCGGGTCGTTGTCCACGATGGCGACGCCGGTTCCCGTGCCGTTGCCGCGAACGACCGTGAGGGTGTTCGTGGAAACGGAGGTCACGGAAAAGACCTCGCCGGTACGCGGAACCTTGACCAGATCGTTGGCCGAGAACAGGGTTCCCGTGTCGACCACGATGCTGGTGTCGGTCGTGTTGTAGCCCGCGCCGTTGTTGACCGCATCGAAGCGCGTGGTGCGCTCAGTCTCGGCCCAACGGAACGTGACGTTGGTGGTCTGCGACTTGGAAAGCCGCTTGGTGATGACGCAGAGCGGGGAGGCGTCCGGCTCAAGCCGAAGAACCTTCTCGCTGAGGTCGATGATGCGCTGATTCGCGGCAACGTTGCCGGTCGTGCGCTGGCCGGTTACTGTAGCCATGTTGCGTTACTCCTTGAGGATGCGAACCTCAGCCAAAGACGCTCTTCTCGCGTCCCGAACCGAAGTTCTTGATGAACTGGTCATCGGGGTCGACCTCTTCCGGCGCGCTTCCACTTGCGCCCCGTTCGATCTTTGCCCCGCGACTGGCCGCTTCCTCAGCGGGAGTCTCGGCTGCTGCATCGGCCTCAGCCTTGAGTGATAGGTAGATGCGCTCTACCAGGGCGGCGTTACCCCGCTGCGCGGGGTCCGTGATTCCCATTGAATCGAGAGTGTCACGAATCTCGGGAACCTTCTCGGAGAAGTCTTGGTACTTGTCATCGAGCGCGTTGAGGCCGTTCGTGATGTTCCGCTGCTCCTGCTGAGTCGCCCACTCCCAAATCTGATCGACTCGGGGATCGGACGCGGGATCATCGAACTCTTCGACCGGCTCGTACTCGTACTCGTAGTCCTCGTACTCGTCGGCCGGCGCGGGGCCGTCGAGAATGTCGAGCGGTTCCGACTGCGGCTCGGGCTGCTGCTGCGACTCAATGAACTGCGTCACGCGGTTATTGAGGTCCGCGAACTGCTCGGACAGGTCGGGGGCGGCAGGCGCGTCGGCGTCCTGCTCGGGGGCGGTATCGGTGACTTCCTCAGCCATTACTTCCTCTTAGCTTCCTCAGCTCGTTGGATCAGGCCGGCGATGATGCCGGCCACGGACTCAAGCCCACGCATCTCACCGATGGTGCGCTCGTACTCGGCGGCGGATTGACGAACCGGCTTACCCATCAGCTCGCGTCGGAGGGCATCGACCTTATGGGCGATTGCGTCCTCAATGTGAGCCCATCCGGGCAGCTCCGTCAGGTAGGCGACCAAATCGCCCACGTCGATAGCCTCGCCAGGGTCATCGACCTCTGGCAAGTGGAGCATTGTCGCTAGTCGCTCCAACTACGCCTCTTCGGGGGTACGGAATCCGAGCTGACGCCACACGCCGCTGACCTGCCCCCAGGCAACGTAGTCCGTGTCGCCGTCAAGCCCGGTGAAGGTCGTGTCCTCTGGCTCGCCCGCGATCAGGGCGGTCACGTCATCGACGTAATACACGGAGGCATTGGCGGGGCTGTCAATCGCCACGGTGATCGTCGCGGCAACGGTGTCCGCAGGCGCAGCGGCGCTCGCGGAAACCGCAACCCAAGTCTCGGCGACCGTGGCGACGGGGGTGCCGGTGTCGGTGTCGATGGGCGCGGCCTCATCGTCAAGCCATGTGATCGTGACACTCGCATCGGGAGTACCAGCGGCCGAATAGACGTAGGCGCTCACGGAGAGGGTTTCGTCCTCCACAATGCTGATCTGATCGGCTGCCTCGTCGTCAGGGCCGACAATCCCCACGGAATCGTCGCCCGTGCCGGCCGTGATCTTGGCCGAGCCGTCGCTGCTGCCACGGGTAATCGTTTCCTCTGCGGCGAGAGCGCCGCCCGTACCAGTCTCTTCGACCAGCGCCCAATCGTCCACGCCGACCTCAAAGCCCTCAGAGGCGAAATCGGGATCGGACGCCTCAGCGGTAGCAGCAGGAGTCCCCTGCGGGGCACAACCGGAAATGCTCTGCGAGTCGTGCAGATACACGTACAGGGAGGTTCCGGCCGGAAAGACTCGGTTGACCTCATGGATTGCGAGTGTGGCGTCGACTGCCATTTGCTACTCCTTGTGCATTATCGCTTGCGGCGTCGGACAGAAAGAATCTGCATTAGTGGATCACGGGGTTTCGTAGGACGGCGCTTCTTCTTACGCATCGCCGTTCGGCGCTTCATACCCATTGACTGAAGGTAGGCGGGGCGACCCTCCTGCGCCCGCATGAGCGGGATCGACTGCGGCCGCTTACTGGTAGTGCGTAGCGGTTGCGTCCGGCGTGTGTTCTTGCGGCGCGGGCTCACGACCACGCCTCCACGTTGCGGACCCGCATGAGGTAGCCACCGGGACCGACGATCTGCGGATACCAGCCGACGCGGAACATGACGTTGTCGGTCGGGCCCGTGCCGGCGATCCTGCCCGGTCCCGTTCGCTTGTCGCCCATCGTCGGTACGTCCTCGACGCGGGCCCCCTCGACTCCATCGAGATAGGCGATGGCAAAGCCGGTCGGGGACTCGTCGGTGCTGCCCTCGGCGATCCCCGCGTAGCTCATGTCCCACTTGACGTGGTAGCCGATCGTGTGCCAGGTGTCGAACTCAAACTCGCCGACATTCAGCTCGACCTCGTACTCGTAGTCGTTGGAGTCCATCCGGTAGCCGCCCTCGATTCGGACGTGAAGCTCGCCGTCCTCGTGGATTCCGAAGCCGCCTGAGTAGCCCGCGTTCTCGTTACCGTGGAACTGGTTTATGGTCACATAACCGTCAGCGTCCGCAGCGGGGATCGCAACGGACGAGTCGATGTAGAACTCCCAGGTGTAGTAATACTCGCCGCCATCGGGGTCGAAGATGCCCGACTTCTGCAACTCAACCCGGTCACCGCTCGCCGATGAGGGGGTCGGCATGTCAAAGAGAATGTAGTCGTCAACCTCGGTGATCGACGCGCCGGGGGCATCCTCGATCAGCGTCGCGCTCCAATCCGAGATTTCGGTGCCCGACCAGAGAAGGCTCATGCCGCTCGGGGGCAAGACCGACGCGGTTTCGATGTCGAAGGTATAGGAGGCGGGGGTGGCATCGACGTTGCCCGCCTGGTCGATAGCCCTTACCTGGAAGGTGTGGCTGCCGTCCGCGAGGGTGTCGTAGGTCTTCTGCGAGACGGGGCAGGGCTCCCAATCGCCGCCGTCCATCTTGACCTCGTAACTCGAAGGCGACTCCGTCGAGGAGAAGGTGAAGGTCGGCGTGTTGTCGGAGGTCGGGTCGGTCGGGCTTGACGTGATCGTCGTATTCGGCGGGGTCGTGTCGGGCGGGTCCTCGGGGGAGAGGGTGGCCGCGGAGGCGTTGATGTAGGCGAGGGGGTTCGAGTTCGCGTAGGTGCCGGTCGGCGTTCCGCCTGCTGCCGTTATCTCCGCGTCGATGTACGCCTTCGGGTTCGTATTGCAGTACGGCACTCCTCCGTCACCCGGAGTGCTCCCCGCGAGCGCCGTCGCCAGGTCAATGTAGACCTTCGGGTTCGTGTTCGCGTAGTCGTACCAGGCCATCTACTTCACGACCCGCGAGGTTTCGTGCCAGACCTCGCCGTCAAAGACGAGGCAGAGCAGATCGTTCCGCTTTGCCGCCATGTCGATTGAACCGGAGAGGCTGATGTTGCCGCCCGATACGACCTTCCGCGACTGCAAGAACCGCAGGGTGATTTCGTGGCCCCTCGCGGTCGCCGTGATCCCGTCGATCGGCTTCGCGCTGTTCGGCTCGTAGTAGCGCTCGGCTGGATTCGCCTTGAAGATCATTTGACCACCCTTGATGTTTCGTGCCAGTTGGTGCCGTCGCACACGAGACAGAGCAGATCGTCGGCGGTCGCCGACATATCGACCAGCCCGGAGAGCTTGAGGTTCCCGGCTGAGGACGAGACAGTCGGGGTGCCGCTGAACTTGAGGACGATCTGGTGCCCGGAGTAGGTTGCGTTCAGGGTGTTGATCGTCGTATTGCCGCTGACCTCGTAGTAGTCGATCTGCGGGTCCATCGTGGAGATGGTGTTGGCCGCTGTCTTGGTCTGCGTGTTCGGGTCGATGCCGGGGAACATGGTCGTCGTGGACGTGTTGTTGTAGTCCTTGACCGTGCAGGTCTGCCCCGACGCGATGTTGACGCCCTCAAGGTTGTTGCCGAACTGCCAACGGCGGATGGACGTGTAGGTGTCCACGGAGCCGCTGATGTCGAAGGCGGTCGAATACTTGGCGCTCGACGTGCAGCCCGCCGTGTGGCCCATGTCGAAGTAGATCTGCCGGGTAGTTGCGCCCGCGCCATCGTCGTTGACCTCAACGATGTTGTAGCCGGCGCTGACCGTATCGCCGACTCCGAGCGCGAGTACCTGCCGCGTGAACCACAAATCGCGGCCTGAGTGGACGCGAATCAGGCAGGCGGTGGTGGTCACGCCGCGCTCCACGATCCCATCGTCAAAGCTGATGAACCGGGGCTCCGGGTAGCCGATGCCCTCCTGCCCGCCTGCGGTGTCCTGCGTGACGTGAATGTCGGCGTAGGAGAACTCGTTGAGCGAATACTTGGAGAAGCGGCAGGAGCCCGACGATTCCGTGACCTTGATGCCGGTCGTGTTCAAGGTGGCGCGGGTCGCCTCGGCATCGAAGCCGATGAAGTTGCAGTTTTGCGCCGCCCGGACGAGCAGGGCGATGCCGTCCTCGCCAGGGCGCGATACCCGGAAGTCGCGGAAGTTGCGGTTGACGGAGTGGTGAACGTCCATGCAGGTCGTAGCGAGGTTCTGCCCGTCGATGTGGAAGCCGCTGACCTCCCCGCCCCGGCTGTTCGTCGCGCCGCCGTACTCGTTGAAGTGGATCGAACTCCCCGCGTCGTTGAGCTTGAGGATTGTTTCCCGCGCGCCCGCGCCCTCAAAGGTCACGAACTGGTCGAAGTTGATTTCCCCGTCGAGCAGGTAGCTCCCCGATGGGGCCACGACCTTCGCGCCGCTGCCGGTCGCCGCCTCCGCAGCGGCAAGGGCGGCGTTCCATGCCGTTGTGTCGTCGGTCGTGCCGTCGCCTACGCAGCCGTAGTTCTTGACGTTGATGAACTCGTTGAGGACGGCGATGTCGGCCTCAGTCGCATCCGTGCGTGTGTCGAGCGATGAATCCGCTGAGGCGCGGGTCGATACCTCAGCGTCAAGCGCCTCCTGCGTCGCAAGCTCGACCCCGTTGACAAGCACTCCGGGCGGCGAGAGGTTGACCGTGAAGCCGTACTTTACCCACGCCCCGCTTACCTGTCCGACCGCGAGATAGGTTTCGTCCTCAGTCAGATTGTCGAACGTGACCTCGCCCGACGAAACGGTTGACGTATCGACGGGGGTGCCGAGTGGCGCTGAGGACTGCGAGGATTGAGTCCATGACACATACGCGCCGAGACTAGTTGCGTCGGGGTAGACAGCGGATACGTCAAGCGTTACTGAAGGCATCAGTCGTTCTCCGAGATGAACGCCGCCACGTTTGCTCCGCTCCACGGCACGGTCCAAGCGTGTGCCTGGGCTCCCATGTTGTGGCCGGTCACGTTTGAGCCGACGCCGGCTATGAACGCTTCGGTCGTGGCAAGCGGGGTATAGGGATCGTCGGTCGAGTAGTAGAGGTCGATGGGGAAGTCCTCAAAGTCGGCGAGGTTGTCGATCGGGTTGTCGGCGTCGGCGGGAGCGCCGCCGTAGGCCGTTTCAATCTCGGCAGCGAAGCCGCCCAAGTCGTTCGTGTGAATGTGCTGTACGTCGAGCGCCGGCACGACCAGCGTTATCGACTTGACCAGGGACGGGTTGGCCGTCGCCCAGGCGAGGACCGCGAGCCCGCCCGCCGATGCGCCGAGAAGGTGGACGCCGCCGGCCGCAAACAAGGCCGTCTGCCCCGCCGTTTTGAGTGTCGAGATGTTCGTCAGCATCGTGCTATTGCCCCAAAGGACGCCCGTGTCGATGGAGCCGACCGGAAAGCCCGCGTCGGTGATCGAGCTGATTTCGCCGCTCGGCCACGCAGCATCGTTGAAGGCGAACCACGAGTCCCGCGTCCCCCCGCGACCGAACAGCATCAGGACGCCCGACCTACTCCCCGGCTTGTAGAGCCGCGAGTAGGCATACCGCTGGGTGCCCCGCGACGAAACCACCTAGACCTCGACGACCTGGATGTAGGCGGGGTTGTCAGCGGCGGCGGTGATCGACGAGTTGCCGGTGACGAACTGGCCGAGGTTGATCTTGTAAGTGTGGGCGCCGGCTGAGGGGGCGAGGCGAACCGACCGCGACACCGGGGCGCTGCCGTTGGCGGTGAGCAGTCCGAGGTTGGCGGAGCCGAGGGTGGTCGCGCCCTCCATGATCTTCACCACCGTCAGCCCGGAGGCCGACGTGTTCGAGATCGCCCCGGCCTCGAAGCGGACCATGATCGGGCGGGCACCGACGTTGACCGTGACCGCGAGGCCGGCCACGTCCTGGGTGCCGGCCCCGGTCTGAGTGACGCTCGATGTGATCGAGGCGTAGCCAAGCTCGACTCCGACTACGGGGTTCTTCGCTACCCGGCTGCTCACGCGACCACCGCCGAATAGGTAACGCCGTCGCCGTTGACAGTCGAATCGAGATACACGTCCGTCAGGTCGTTGACTGCGAGCGTGTAGGAATCGCCTGCGCTGAGGGGAGTGCCCTTCCGTGTTGCGATGGTCCCGACGACTGTGGAACCGCCGACCACGATGAGGCCGGTGTTGTCAGTCTCGGCCGTGACCGTGACCTCAAGAACGGAGGTCTGGGTAGTGGAAAGTTGGACGCGGGTTCCTGCGGTCGTGACGACTTGCCTGCCGTCGATGACCGACCCTCCTACGGTGCTTGCGTTTGACATGATCTTCTCCTTACTTACGCGGCTTGCGGCGCGGGTTGATCTTGCGCGGGTGCCGCGCCTTCCTGCTGCGCCTCCGGTGGCGCAACCTGAGCCGCTATCGGCTCAAGAAACTCTGTGATCGCCTCGTCGGGGATGCCCTTTTCACGCATCGCCTCGCCGACCGCCATGAGCGCGTCGCCGATGTTCGGGGCTTCCGGCGCAAGGAACGACTCGGGATCGGGAACGTCGTTCTGCTCAAGCAGGTAGAGGACTAGCTTGCGCTGGTCGATCTGCGGGTTCTGGACGAGCTGATTGAAAACCGTGAGCGCGTCGTTGATCTTCTGGACGCGGTTCTCCGGTTCGGTTGAGCCCGCGTCCGGCGCAATATCAACGTCCTGCGCCAAGTCCTCCGGGCTCACGTCCTCAAAGCGGTAGCCACCGTCCTCGCTATCGAGGCGGATCGGCTTCGCGTCGCTCATGTGCTGCCGGTTCAGTTCAAGGAACTGCTGCGCGGCGGGCCGGATTGTCTCGGCCAAGAGGTTCTGCGTCTTGTATGAAATGCGGACGTTCGCGGCCTGCTGGACGAGCTGCGTTCCGGTCGCGGTTTCAGAGGCCGCGCCTGCGCCGGCAACGGAGTCGTCAATGCCCGTGGCGCGGTCGAAGTCGGCCTTGATTGCGTCCTCTTCCCGGTAGGACGACGCCGGCAAGTCCTCAACCGGGAGCTGGAAAAGAACCTCGTTCGGGTTCGTGATTGTCGGGATCAGGGCACCGGGGCCGCGCTTCAGCGCCTCCGGGTCGACCATCCCCTCCATGTAGGCGGTAACTCGATCCACCACGAACGCGGCGTTGTCGCGCCGCTGCCCGCGCAGGGTGTTGATTTCGTGCTGAAGGTGCTTGATCGGCTCAATCTCGGAGATGCCGACGAACTCGCCCTCCTGAAGCGTGGGGCGGAAAATCTGGAAGGGCATTTCCCGGTGCCAGAATGGGGTTATGTCGCAGACCGCGACGAACTGGCGGTTGAGGATGATGTAGACGCGCTCGCGGTCGTGGAACTCAAGAACCTCGTGGTCGCGGCCGGCGCGGGTGTCCTGTCCGCTGATCCCAAGCTGGTCGAGCCGGTCGCCCCAAATCGAACTTGTGTCGAACCCGCCCGTGCCGGACTCGGCGATCATCTTCAAGTGGTCGGAGGTCGCATCGGGGGAGAGCGGGTTGCCATCGCCATCCGCGAACCAGTCGCCGTCCTGAATCCGGTCCTTGACGTACTGAATGTCCCGCCACGTCCGGTGAATCAGCCAGCGGGAACTCTCAACGTCCTTAGCCGCCGGATCCCAAAAGAAGTCCGCAATCTCCACGTCCTCAACCTGCGGACCCTCGAAGGTGACGACCTCAGCGAGTACGGCGCGGTCCCCCTTGAGCAGCTTGCGCGGCTCGCGCTTGACGACGCGGCGAATCTTCCGCTCCCAATAGGTCTTTTGGACTCCGAGCCCGTACTTGAACCCGCGTCGAGCGGTCGGCTGCAACTTGAGGTCGTAGCTGATGTTCCGCTGCTGCTGCTCAAGTAGTTCCTTGATGAGCTTGCACTTGACGGCCGCTTCCGGCGTGTTCGGGCGGACGGTCATCGTCGGGTTGTTGGAGAGGGCGCGGGGAACGATTGTCTCGATGGCCCCGAAGATCAGCGGAATGAAGAGCTGCGACTTCCAGTAGGCGTCCGCATCGCGCTGCGCCACGTCGCGGTCCCGCGCCTGATTGACGTAGTTCTGGATCGCCGTGTGATTGCGGTGATACTGGTATGCCTCCTTCCAGCGGGAGACATACGCCTGATGCACCTTCTCGGCGGTCTGAACGGCCTTCGTGACCTTCTTGAGCGCGACCTTATGCTCGTCGCTGAGGTCGCGGGAATAGGACTCAGCCGTCAGCACTTGCGACCTTCAGGGGCAGCGGCTCGGCGATCCGGGCATCCGGCTCCTTGCCACGCCCAAGCTTTGAGATGTGTTCCCACACAAAGACGTAGCCGACGATCTGCCCTTCGATGACGTAGGGCGCGATCCATGCCTGCCCGCCGAATCGGTCGAAGATGACCTTGAGGTCGAGCAGCGAGCGGATCAAGGCCGGCGTCAGTTGGACCGCAAGCTCAAGCGCAAACAGCTCGGAGACAGACGTGCCCTCAAGTTCGGGGGCGCGGTCGATCTGCCAGGACTCGTCAGCGGTGTCGAACTGGTAGCCGTCCGTGCGGAACTGACCGACTGCGCCCTCTTCGCCGTCGACGCGGTTTCCCTCAGCGTCGTACTTGCCGCGAATCGTGGCGATGCAAACCTTGTCGCCGTTGCCCCGTGCGAGTACGAGCGCGGCCTGAATCGACTCAAGGAACCGGGGCTCGGCGACGGCGGCGAGAGCGTGTGCCGCATCCTCGTCGTCAGCGAGGTCGGTAGCGAAGAGCGGGACGTTCCACTCGCGCCTCAACGAACCTTCCCCTTCGCCGCCGACTTGGGAGTGTGTAGACCCTTTCCAATGACGCCCTCAGAGAGCGCCTTTTGGCGAGTCTCAAGATATTCGCCTCGCGTGTCCTCGTCCATCCCCGAAAAGACCACCTTCTGTGCGTCCTCGTACTCCTGCGCGATGACCTCTTCGTTCACGTCAGCGCACTTGACGACGTGCCGCGTCCATGCCTCCCGTTCCTTCGACCCGAAGGCGCGGTCACATACGTTGCAGCGGAACGCGGGCCGTGCGGATTCAGGAAGCCAGATGGTGAGCGACATACGCGGATAGTGCGAGGTATCCGCGCAAGGATAGAGAAAGGGTGCGGACGGAACCGCAGCCCTTACTTAGTGGCGCTCGCGGAAGAGGTCGATCTGATACTGGACCCAATCAGCGAAGGCGACGACGCCGACACCGACGAGAATCACGACGCTAACGAGCAGCCCCAAACTGGACAACGCCGGCCCCAAGAGGACGGCGAGCGCGACGAACGCGATCAGCAAGAGAACTCCCATGAGCGGATAGTAGCAAGAACGCGCAGCGCCCCCGACCACGGGTGCCGCGCAGGTCGGGGGCGCTACGGGGACCAGGGAGGGAGGTCCGTGTTTGAAGGGCGAGCG
Source organism: Chthonomonadales bacterium (assembly GCA_013360745.1). Lineage (GTDB taxonomy): Bacteria > Armatimonadota > Chthonomonadetes > Chthonomonadales > CAJBBX01 > JABWBA01. The sequence goes on from JABWBA010000023.1 coordinate 31,337, forward strand.
GAGCGAGAGCCCGTGTCTCCTGCTCGCCGATGGGGAAAGTAGCAGGGTGTTCGGACGCGGGCTTACCAGTTCGTGACGGGATCGCGGACGAGTCGCGGCGCGGGCTTACTGAAGTCGCGCTTGACCGGAACCTGCTGCGCCACCTGTTGCGCGATGGCCCAAGCCATGAAGCGGTCGGAATACTTGCCGCGCTCGGGAGCGACCTTGCCGCTTTCCTCGCGGACGAGCGTGGACATTTCCATCGCCAACCCGAACGACTTGATCCCGTGCGTGTCCTCGCGGAGCAGTTCGGCGGCGTGGGCGAGCAGGAGCGGGCGGGTTCTCGCGTTCGTGTCCCATCCAAGCTGATTCTCCTGCCGGTCCATCTTCTTGCCGACCGAATGGCGGAAATAGACGAACGGGTAGCGATAGCCGCGCCAGAGCTTGTTCGCGGCGGGGACGCCCCACGATCCCGTTGTCTCGATGGCGCACCACGGCTTGTTGAAGAGCAGGCAGGCGAGATAGATTTGCTCGGCGAGTAGATCGGGGTCGACGCGGCTGTGGTACTCAGCGAGCTGTTCACGGGTCTTGTGGTCGATGACCTCAATCGCGTGGAACGCCGGCTGCGCCCCCTCGACCTCCGGGTGCCCGCCGCTTACGTCGACGCCGATGACGGCCTGCTCGGTGTAGGGGACGTTCGGGTCGTGCCAGAACTTCCAGTCGCTTGCTTCGCCTAGCTTCAGTTCCGACGCGGGCACAAACTTCGCGGCACCGGGGACGACGATCTGATCGCCGGTCGGTGTAGCACGATTGCTCTCTTTTGTGGAGAAGAGCTTGCCCACGGCGGGGCCGGGGTTGTCGGGGGAGGGGTCACGCGGGTCGGAGATTCGGGCGCGGACAAGGACGCCGCGCATGAGACTCGCATCGAACACCTGCCGCGCTGAGGCGACGAACGCCTCGGCCGGCGTCGACGGGTACTCCTGCTGGAACTGTTCGATCTTGCCCGACGACTCGTTGGCGATTGTCTTGCGCCGCCAGTTCAACTGCTCAAGGGTGAGCGGAACATGCTCGCCGGTCATCGAGTCGATGGGGCCGGGATCGAAAAGCTGCTCTTCGCCCTCCGCAAACCGGGACTGCGACGTGTCCCCCACGCGAAACCGCGCCTTCTCGTCCTCGTTGTCGAACGGCCGCGAATACTGCTCCTCCTTCCACCACGGCCAGAAGAAGGGGATGTAGTCGTTGAGCCCCTCTTCCGCGTCATCCCACAAGCCCTTGAAGTCGTTGTGGCCGTTCGCGGTCGATTCGATGATGAACATGGACTCGGGATGGTCGGGGACCGCGTTCTTGAGCGCGGTCAGCTTCGTAACAAGATCATCCCAGAAGGCAGCCTCCGATGCGTGGACTGCCTGATAGGTGCCGCCTCGTCCGGCTTGGAACTCGCCGGCCGTGTCAACGAGATAGACCGAATCGGGGAACCCGCCGCCCTGCGCGATGGCCCGCTTGCCGCCGTTGAGAAAGTGAAGCTCCCTGCCCCTGCGGGTGCCTGCGAGGTCGGGCTTGTACGCGGGCTCATCGGGGAGCAGGTCGTACATGCGCTTGCCGATCCGGTAGAGCTTCGCCCCGGTGTCGCGGTCGTGAGCGACGACGACCACGTTGTAGTTGGGCCGCGTCGTCGCCCGCTGGATCAGCTTGCTTTGGACCGCCGTGGAGAATCCGATCTGCCGCGCCTTGAGGATGATCGCCCTCATAGCGTGGCCTGCTATGCGCTGCTCTTCCAGCGCCTTGTCGAGCGCAAGCTGCGCGGGGGAGTAGGTGAACGGGACAATCTCGCCTCGCTTGTTGGCGATCTTGAGTAGGTGCCGCGAGTAGAAGGGGGTATCGGTGCGTAGCCGTTCGGCTACTTCCTCAGCGTTCACGTCCGGCCTTACTGAGCCGCAGCCCGTCCTCAGCGATGCGCCGGACCTCCTTGATTATCTCGTTGCGGGTCATCCCCTCCGACCGCTTGACGATATGGCGGATGCGGCGCAGCGCCTCGTACTGCTGCTGCTCGATGCTCTGCTCGGTAAAGGCGGTCATCCGTCCAAGAGCCTTTCGTAACGCTTGATGCGGGCCTCGCTGTCTCTAACGAAAACGGGCGAAAGCTTTAGAGTCCTCGCCCGCTTCAGGAACCTGCGCTCGCGCTCAAGCTGCTTTCGGATCGTCTTGTCGCTGGCCCTATCCATTGAGCAGTTCCCCCGCCGTGTTGAGGCATTGGTCGCCCCAGGTGTCCCATCCAAGTCGGTTGACGCGGGCGAATAGCTCGACGTAGGGGCCGGGGCTGATCTGCTCGACAAGCTCGGTGAACGCTTCGGGCTTCGCTGAGTGAATCTTGGCGGGAGCGCGGCCCGTCCATTCGTAAGGCTGCTTCCAGAAGTGAACCCCGACCGGATGATAGCTCGGGAAGGTCGCCTTGCCCCTTCGGGCGACTAGGACGGGTTCGTGATCGTTGCGGAACGCTCCGGTCCCGAGCCCCGGTGAACGCAACCCCCAAATGATCTCCCCGCAGGGCTCAAACCCCCACGCCCTAGCAACCCGCGCCGCGTCACCCTCCCGAAAGACCTTCCGCGTGGCCCACATAAAGAGGGCAGCGTCGTCGTCCGCAATCCGCTCGACGGGCAGCTCGTAAATGTCGGAGAGCCCCATCGTGGAGTAAGCCATCTCGCGTCCCGGCGTACCCCGCTCGGGGCCGGACCACCAAGCGCCGCCCTTCGCCTTAGCCGATCTCGGGGTCCAGTCGAGGGGCCAGGGAGGGTCGGCGACGATCGTGCGGTATCGGCCCGCGTCACCCATTGAGCAGTTCCCTTGCTCGCTCTCGGGCGCGGGCTCGCCGTTCGTCGTCGTTCAAGTCGGCGTTCGTGAGGCCGTCTAGGTGGTCGCGGACTAGGGCTGCAACCAGCTCATCGCTGGACCGGCCGAGCCGCGCCGCCTTGTCCAGCACGGCGGTAGCAAGGGCGGGGGAGAGGGTGAGGTTCAGTTCTCCCCGTGGGGGAGCCTCAATGTCCTTGCGAACCGCGTCCCGAATCAAATCCGAAATGCTGACGCCCCGGTTCTTGGCGACTCGCTCGTAGAGCTGCCGTTCCAGCGGGTCGACCCGGAACTGGATCGTGCTAGCCACGCCTGAGACTCCCGTGCGTCCTGATCCGTGTCTCGCCGCTAGGCAGCTCGATCCTGACCATGTCCCGCCTGAATCCGATGATTCTGACCCGGTGGACCCGCTCCCCCTCGTTCGCATACGCCTCGTCGCCCACGTTCCAGACGTTCGGGCTCAACTGCTTCAATGCCATTCCTTCTGCTCCTTCTCTAGCTCTCTGACGCGGGTGTCAAGATCGGCGAGCTTGAGCAACACGTCGCTGACGCTGGAATCGAACTCCCTGAGCAGCCGAACCTCCGCGAGCATCGTCCCGACCTGCGGCCGGCACCTGCCGGTGTGCGCCTCCCCGCCACAATCAGGACACGTTTCCACGGCGTAGCTCCTGATCCGCAATCCGTTGCGCCGCCGCGCTGGGAAGTCCCTGCCCCTCAAGTTGTCTGACGCGGGCTCGCCAACTCGTCGCAGGTAAAGACGCGGGAGCAGCCCGACCCTGCTCTTCCGCTGGCGGCGGCGCGGGGATCGAACCTACACCCCTGTCGGGACCGCCCTTGAGAGCCGCTTCCCGAACATAGGCGCTGACGCCCATCGACCCGGCCCGTTGCTCTAGCTCGGCCTTCTCCTCCGGGCTGACCCGGAACCGGATGCTTTCGGTGCGACTCACTTGTGGCAACAATAATGTAGCCACAGGACGGATTGTTGCAACAGAATGTGGCCACAATATAGACGTGCTTGGATGGGGGGGAGTCTCAGGAAGCTGGGGGCGGCGGAGTCCCGCGAAGGGGTGCGGGGGTGCGCGCGGGCCGGCGAGTTGCGATGCGATTCGGATTCACTCGCAAGCTGTCATATGCATACATACATCGCATGAATAGTGATGATGCGAGGGTAAGAGGATCGGGCAATAGAACGGACAGGGAACATGGGCAGCTCGCCTCGTGTACGCGCGTGTACGTGTAGGCGGGAGGATGGTTGCGCGTGCAACTAAGCTGGCGAATGTGTACGTGCTGACCAGCTCGCCTCTTCCCTTACCTAGCTACCTAGCTAGATGGGTCGGGCGCGCGGGCTCACGTGTGGGCGGATGGGACGCAGGATCATGCGAGCTGGCGATAGGTGGGCCGTGCTGCGCTCTAGGTGGAGATGCGGCGCGGGTCGATATGCGGAATGGGCGATGGCATGGATAGTGGGATTGCGGCGCGGTTTCTAAATGTTTGAAGATTGGGGGTTGACAAGTAGCCGCTAGGCAGTAGGTTGATTTCCATCCCGTTAGCTACACGAAGTAGGACCGCAGGGCCGGCCATAGCGCGACGCTGCGGGATCGAATCTCGCGCCGGCTCTTCCCGTTAGTACCCGACGAAAGGAAAGGAAAATGGGACAAGGCAAAGGCAAAGGATGGCGGCGAGATAAGAAGATGCAGCGTTATACCTGCATCCGTTGCGGCCGTAAGGCCACGACGCGGGTCATTACGCCGATCATGGGAACGCCGGAAGTCCCGGTCAATGCCGGACTCTGCAAGCGGGGATGCAAGCGATGACCGCCACGCTCACACGGCAGGAAACCCGCGCTCGCAAGAATCGGGCGCGGGCTCATGCGCGATGGGTTCCGAAAGGCTCAAGCGCCACCGACTACAGTCCCGAAGAGATCCGGAAGCGGAAGCAGGCTCACCGGGACTATCTGCGGCGCGTACTGGCCGAGCTAGAAAGCCCGGAGGGTATGCGACGGTTTCTGATCGCACGCGAGCTGCACCCGCACCTAACGCCACTTGCCGTGGCAGCCGTGGCAGCCGATGGCGTCCCCGGAGTCGTCTATCGCTACGCGGATGGGAAAGAGGGTTGGCGGCATCATGGACGCCAGATAGCCCGCGACGAATCCGCTTTCGTATTCGGCACGCGGGCACCTAGCTTCAATCCTCGCGCATTGTTCGGCGAGGGTCAGCTAGTCGGTGGCGAGCATTACGACCGGGACGACGTTCTAGCGGCCGTGGGAGAGCCGTGCGCGGACGTTGTAGATGCGGCGCGGGCTCACCTAGCGGAGATTCTGCGGCGCGGTCTATCGCCCGCCAAGACTGCTAACGCGCTTTGCGTGGAAAGTGGCATCTAAGCACTAGGCGGAAAGCCTACGGCAAATCACGAAAGGAAAGGGAAGAGCAAATGACAAAAAGCAAGCGCAAGATCCCGAGCAAGAAAAAGTGTCCCCGATGCGGGCACCCGTACCGGGCAGCATCTCGGCCCTGCGTTCACCCGTGGCATAGGACCGCGCCCGACCACTAAGCGCAAAGCATCCCGCCGCTGCTCCGGTAATGCCGGCGCGGGCTCACGACTCGGCAGCGGCATCCCGTAGTCAACCGAAAGAAAGGAACGGGAAAATGAATGACAAGCCATCCGACGAGAAGCCGGACACGGCAGATTGGGAACGCTGCCCGCACTGCGGGGAACCGCTTGACCCCGATGAGGCAAGCGATCAGTGCGAGCACTGCGGCGAAGAGATCGGTCGTGAGCCCCGATGAGCCCGCGCACCCTAACCGACTCGCATAAGCGAGCGATGCAAGAGGGCCGGCGTCGTGCAATCGCCGAACGTCCGCAGCGCCGTAAGCAGCGGTTGCAGGAAGTGGACGCGCGGCTTACTGAGCTAGGCGCATTGTCCGATGCGTTGCGAGCGCAGGGCGACCAGACACCGCTGACGATGCGAGACGAGATGCGAGAGCTGGCTCACGAGTGGACGGCTATCCGCGCTGAGATTCTGCGGGAGGCTGAGTGATGGCGCGGTTCATTAGGCAGGAAGCATCCCGCCCGCGTGGTTTGGCTTGGGTCGTGGCGTTGTACGCGCTCGCCCCGTGGATAGTGGAAAGGATCAGCTAATGCCGCATCTACCGTCCCCCGACTATGAATCGCTCGCTGCGATGCCCGTGGGCGAGGATGAGCGGAAGGCTAACCGCATCCGCCGTGCCCAGCTCCGGGCGATGCTGCGCGGCGAGTCCTATTCGGCCGATGAGAAACGCGCCATTAGGCGAGCGCATAGCGACGCTAACGCGGAAGCGTTGCGCCGGCTTGAAACCGTCGACGGGATGGCGCGGTTTCTCGAAACGCGGGAGCTGAATCCGCAGCTAACGCCGCTGGCAGCGGCGCGCGTTGCGATGGATGCTCCCGGGCGGGTAGTGGCGACGTTCCGCGAATGGAAGCAAGCGGGATGCCGCGTTCGCAAGGACGAACACGCAATCAGCTACGGGACGAAAGCGCCGGCTTATTGGCCGCTCCCGCTCTTCGCTGCCGAGCAGACTGACTACCCGGAAGAGCTGGAAGAGCGGCAGATTGCCGAAACCGGCTCGCCTAGCGATGAACTAGTCGACGCTGCCCTCGCATCCCTGCGGGAGCGGTTCGCGGCTATGGGCCGTAAGACGAAAGCCCTAAACGCATGGGCCGCTGAGTCTGGATTGGGCGGGAGGCTCGTAACTAAGCACTAAGCCTACGGCGCGGGCTCACGGTGAGCTTTGCCCGGATTCGACTTCCGGCCCGCGCATCCCGTAATCAACGAAAGAAAGGAACGGGAACAATGCAAGCGTACTGCGAAACCGGGGATCATTACCCGGAGGAAGTCATCGCGGATTCGGGTGCCGAGCTAGGCGTCATCGTCTACGGCAACGGCGAAGTGTCAAACCGATGGGAGGATGGCATTGTCGGCGTCCCCGCTGCGGCCTCCGACCGCGCCTACGCCGATGACGAGCCGGTCTGCCCGGACCATCATTGCTGCGTGTCGTGGAGGCGAGCGTGAGCCCGCGCACCCTAAGCGACTCGCATAAGCGGAAGATGGCAGCCGGACGGCGACGTGCGGCAGCCGAGCGTAAGCGGACGCGGCCAGATCGGATCGCGGAGATTGAGACGCGAGTCGATCAGCTCGGTGCGGAGATTGACAGTCTCCGCAATGCCGGGCAGCCGATTCCGTGGGCGCTGCGCGACGAGCTACGGCAAGCGGGCATCGAGCGGCTGGAACTGCGGTGGTCGGAATGATGGGCCGGTGGATTCAGCGGGAAGCATCCCGACCGCGCGGGCTCATCTGGATCGTGGCGCTGTACGCGCTGGCCCCGTGGATTGTAGAAAGGATCGCCTAAGCACTAAGCCTACGGCAAATAGGGAAGAGCCCGCGCACGGGGGACCGGACGCGGGCTCAAACCCTTCCCGTTAGTCAGCTCCGAAAGGAAGGAGCGGACAACGGGGACGAGCATATCAAAGGAAGCTATGAGACTTGAAGGTGGATATTCGTCGGCGCGGGCTGATGCGAATGAGCGCAAGCGGTCGGCGCTGGCCGGCGTCCAAGTCTGCGAGGCTGCGGCTAAGGAAGCGGAAGCGCGGTCGATGGACGCGAGACTGAGACTGCGAGAGGCTATCGCAGCGGCCCGCGACCAGGGAATCCCCGTCCGTGAGATAGCGAAGGCTGCGGGCATGAGCAGACAGGCTCTTTACAAGAGGATGGAACGACTCAGAGAGTCAGAGAGGAAGGGACAATGAACGGCTACACCGAAGAGCAAGCGGAGCGGCTAAAGCATCGGATCGACGGCGAGCTTGCGAAGATCGAGGACGCTGCAGCGAAGCTCCGAAAGATCGTCCCCGATACCGACCCTGACCGCTACGCAAACGGCGGGATCAACTACCTGCTAGAGCAGTTCCGCGAGGTCGGGTACGGACTCGCCGCAACCGTAGACCGGAGAACCGATGACCCTAAGCACTAAGCCTTCGGCCGAGCTATGGGGGTCAGCGGAAGCGGCGCGGGCTCTTGGAGTCAGTCGGGATACCCTACTCCGCTGGTCGAAAACGGATCGGTTTCCCGAACCGATTGCCCGTTTGACGATGGGCCGCGTGTATCTGGCTGCGGAGATTCGGGACTGGCATCGCCAGGAGATTCGTCGTCGGCGTCAGGCGCGGGCTTTCTGACTGAGCGGGAAGCCTCGCGCCTTTCGTCAGCGGCGATCTTTGAGAGGATGCCGCGCTCAACCTTCTTCGTGGTCTTGCCCGCCGCTACCGCATCGGCATCCTTCGTGGTGCGAGACTCGCGGATTGCCTTCTCGGTGCCGGCGATCAGCGTTGTCAGCTTCGTCATCGTGGCAACGTCAGCGTCAAGCTTACCGCCCCGCGCCATGACTTCTTTCCGCTTTGACTTGGCCCAGGTCAGGATCGTGCGCAGTTCTGCGTTCGCAACGTCAAGCTCGGTTCCCACGGGGATATTCGACTCTGGCTTGCCCCGCTCCTTGTAGAACTTCTCAAGCCATGCGACTACCGTGGCGCGTTTCACGTCATAGGCGATCCCGCCTAGCTCATCGCAGCCGGCGTTGATGGCGCGGGTTATCTCGGCGGGCATCTTCCCGTCGCAGCGCATCGCCCACGCTGCCTCCCTGACCTCCTTCGGCCACGCGGGGGGCATCAGCGATACCCTTTGGGCTCGGGGGCGTAGCTCAGTTGGTCAGAGCGCCGGCCTGTCACGTCGGAGGTCGCGGGTTCGAGTCCCGTCGCTCCCGTCGAAGCCCATAGCGGCGTTCTAAGCCTCTGAAATGGATAGGGGTAGGTAGGCACTAGGAAAAGACTATCTCGTCCGTCTGACGGGCTCCTGCGGCCTTCTCAGCCTTACTCATGGCAGCGTCGTTGAAGCGGAAGGTGCCGGGACGCCGGCCCACGTCGACCTTCCCGCCCTGCTTACCGCCGCGACACTTCAGCAGTCGGATCGTGCCTGAGTCGTATTGCTGGCCGTTCTCGTTATCCCAATGCAGAGCCAGGATGCGGTCGCTCAGGTGTTCGACAAGTCCCGTTTCCCGAATGTCTCGGAGGCTCGGGGGCGGGTCGACGTTGCCGTCCCGTCGTTGCTGATTGAGCTGGAATACCCCGATGGTGAGCGCGCCGGCTATCTTCGCGGCGCTTGCGAGGGTCCGAATCTCGTCCTCAAAATCTTCGCGGCGGCGATGGGGGATGTTGTTCACGGTATCGACGGCAATCACGTCATACTCGTTGAGGATCGCGTGCTGTCTGATCCGCATGGCCGACCATCCTTCCGCGTCGATGGGATCGAAAGGGAGGGGATTCTGTTCGATCCATTCGGCGGCGCGGTTTGCCTCGTAGCCATCGAGCCCGTTCTTGAGCAATAGCTTGGCGGCGGGGATGCCGGTATGGGCGGCGACGTAGCGGCTCACGCGCTCACGCCGGTCCATTTCGGTCATGTAGAGCCCGACCTTGTAGCCCTGCTCCGAGAATCCGGTGAGCATCTGGTCGAGCATGATGCTCTTGCCGTGGCCCGACCATCCGATGATGCTTACGAAGTGGTGGCGCAGGAACCCGCCGGGGCTGTATTCCTCAAGCGCCTTCCACGGGATGCTGAACCGCTCGAGGGGAAGCTCGGAGCGAAGATGGTCGGCGAAGTCCTTACTTGCGGATACCCGATCATGGCTCTTCATTTCAAGGCGGACGCTGGATTGGACGCGGGCCAATGCGCGGGCTAGTTCCTCGTCGTCGCCGGCCTGCGATGCGTTGATGATTTGATGCGCCGCCTCCCATTGGTTGCGACGCTCGGCGATCTGGATGATGCGTTCGACTCGGGGCTCGGGGTCGAAGCTGCTGGATTTGAGAGCGAGCCGGTTGATTTCGTCCTGCGAGATACCGTGCTGTTCGACGGCTGCCCCGACCGTCATCGAGTCGATGGGCCTCTTCTGCAAGCCCACTTCCATCATCGCCCGGAGGATGCGGCGATGCTTCGGCAGGTAGAAATGCTCGGGCCGCAAGCCGAGCTTGACGGCGAGCCAGAGGTAGTTCTGAGGACCGCTTAGTGCGGTCCCCAGGACCTCTTCCTCTTCGGCTAGTGCGGTCGGTGCCTCGTTCACGCGGCTACCTCGATGCCGTCGATCCACTTGCGGACGGTTCGCTTGGGAACCTGATGGACCCGCGCCAGATAGTTCCGCCCGTGCTTGCCGGCCGCATACTCGGCGACGACGCGCTCGCATAGGTCGCGGGCTGAAGGCGGGGTCTTGGGCGCCGCCCATCGCCAACACTCGTCCGGCAGCTCGCAAAGGAAGAACCCGCGCGGGGTGAGCCAGCGGTCCAGGGTGTAGAAGTCGACCAGTCGGTTCGGTCGATCCCAACTCAGCACCACGTCTGCGAAGGGGTCAGACCTCATCGCCTCGGACGTGATCTGAGGGAACCGCTCGCATAGCCATCGCTTCACGGTCGGGCCATCTGCGGAACGGGCATTGGTCCAATCGGGCTTCATTCGGTGCTCTCCTTTTCCCAGGGCGTAGCGCCGGGGTCCGGCCCTTCGCCGTTTGCGTATCTGTTGCGGGCCTCAACCCATTCTTCGATGCGGCGCTCCCGCTCTTCGCCGCTCATCCCGCCCGTGCTTTCCTCCCGCGCGAGCCAGTAGTCGATCTGCTCCCGCTGCGAGCGCCCGGACGGGTAGTTGGCGCCGCGAGTCTTGGGGGCGAGGATCAGGGACAGGCTGTTGTGCTTGCCGCCCTTCCGACTCGCGTACTCGCCGCGTTTCTGATGCCAGTCGGAGCCGGCGCAGGCGTCGATGCACCGCTTCAACTCGCCGACCGACCCGTGCTGAAGGGCGTTGCGGATTGTCTTGCGCTGCCCCTCGTCTGCCTTCTTCTGGCGCTTGTTGGGGAAGGCTGAGAGGTAGTGCTGAAAGACCTCTTCAACCTCTCCCCCGCAGCTATTAGAAGGTTCGTTAGAACCTTCTGTTTCAACTAACGGTTCATGGGTAGGCTGATTTCGGGAGGGGGGGTAGGCTGAAACCGGGGGGGAGGGGGGCAAAATGAGCCGGTAGCGATTCGACGCCTGCGACCCGTCCTCGCGGCTCCGTTTCTCGGTCAGCATCAGCCCCGCCTCTTCCAGCTTTCGGAAGTGCCGGCGCAGGGTCGCCTCGTCCTTGAGCCCGGTCTTGATTAGCAAGTGCCGCTTCCCCGGCCAGCACTCGCCGTCATCGTGCGCGTGGTCGGCGAGGGCGAGCAGGACTAGCTTCGTCGTCCCGCCGACGCTCTGCTCATCGAACGCTCGGGCAATCATCTTGACGCTCATCTCTTGACCTCCACTCTAGATTGGCTAACGGCGCTAGTCACTCGACCGAAAAGAACTGAGAAGGAACAATCGGCAGTCGCCCGCCGTTCTGCTCCGCAAGCTTCCGATAGGCCCATCCCGCAGCGCAACGCGACGGAAGGCGACTAACGCTTACTATCCACGACCGCCACGGGTGCCTTCTAAGCCGGAAGTCGTAGGTTCGATTCCTACCGGGGGCATCGCTTGAACAAAGGGACTTCGCATCCTTGCGAACAGAAAACAAGCTGTCATCCTTCCTTCCGTAGAACATTCAGGGAACGTCCGCGAGCGATCAGCTCGTCAAGCGGAACAATCTCCTGCCCTCGCATCGACTGAATCAAGTGCTGGTAGGTGGTCACGCTCGTCTGAAGGGAGTGACCTAGCTGCTCGGCGACCTCAGTCGGGGGTCGGCCGGCTGCGATCATCAAAGAGGCGCAGGTGTGGCGCAGGTCGTAGGGCGTGAATGCCTCTGAGAGCCCGGCCGCGACCCGTAGACGGGCAAAGATGCGTCGGGAGTAGTTTCCCCAATCAGATTTATTTAGCGGCCCTCCATCGCTCCGCGCGAAGACGAGCCCGCGCGGTCGGCCTAGCCTGATCCGCAGCTCGGCCAACTCCTGAGCGATGGGACCGGGAACGTGGACGATCCGCTCCCGCTTATCCGCCTTGAGCCCTTGCTTGAGCTGGCCGTAGACGTTGCGGCGATGGACCCGGAGGGTGCGCCCGTCAAGGTCGGCCCACATGAGCCCGTGGCTTTCCTGCGGTGGGCGCAGGCCGGTGTAGGCGAGGATGGATATGAGCGCCGCGTCGAGCCGCGTCGTGCAGGCTGCTCGCATCGCCTCAACCTGTTCGACCGTCGCCGGCTCTGCGGGCTCGGCCTTGTAGCGGGGAGCGGGGATCGCTGAAAGAGGGTTGGCTTGCAGATACTCATGGGCGACGGCGCGGGTCAATATCTGCGAGAGGATCATCCGGGCCTGCTGGACGACGCGGGGCGACGTGCCCGCCTGCATGAGCCCGCGCTGCCAACCCTCAACGACACGCGGCCGAATGTCGATCAGCTTCATTCCCCCTAGCTCGGGGAAGATATGAAGCCGCAGGCGGTCGGAGTAAAGCTGCTCGCTCGATGGGGCGAGGTCGGTCTTGCTGGCGAGCCAGTCGACGGCCTCTTCCCGCAGCGTCGGCACGTCACGGCGAGACAGGATCAGCTCGCCTAGTTCCTTGCGGCGGCGAGTCTCAGCGTCGAAGCGGTCGGCGTCGGCCTTGACGCTGAACGTCTTAGACCTGTTTCGGCCCGCGTCCCGGTAGCGGACGATCCACTTACCCGATGCTGCTCGATGAACCGACACTCGCTGCTCTCCGCTCCCTGACTTCGCTTAGAAAGTCGCTCTCTGACTGACGGGAATCTACTCGGCGCGACTCTATCCAATCTTCAAGCTCGGTGCAACTAACCCTCCACGCGCCAAGAATCTTGTAGCCGGGAATCCGCCCCTCCCGAAGAGCCCGCGTCACGGCACCATTGGATAGCGAGAGGCGGTCAGCCACTTCAGCCGGTGTGAGTAGGGGGTCGGTCACTCCGGCTCTCCCTCGGTAGGCGCGGACGACAGGAACGCCTCAAGCTTGCTCTCCGGCTCCGCTAGGTGCTGGCCGGCGTAGTGCAGGGCGGTGTCGGTGGCCTGGGCGCGGGAGGGTGCGGTGCCGGAGGCCCAGGTGTGGCCGTCGGCGGTGCAGGACCACTCCCAGGTGTTGCCGTCGCGTTCTGACGATTCGTAGGAGGTGAGAAGCGAGGCCGGTCGCTACTGACATGAAGCTCTGACCGGCCTCGCTATCCCAACCGATGAGGGCGATCCTTGAGCAAG
>JABWBA010000024.1 GCA_013360745.1 Chthonomonadales bacterium
GCCGTCAACCGAGAAGTCGATGCTCTTATTGTAGAGCGGCACGTTGTCGCTCCGGAGGAGCCGGGCTTTGAGCTCCGTCCGGCCCGATATCCGCTGCGTTCGATCGAACGTGGCGATTTTCGTCGTCCAGCTCTGGGCGGTCAGGGTACCGCTTCCCGACGAACCGGTGTAGCTGCCGTCGCCTGTGAAGGCGCCGGCAATCGTCCGTGTTGCGGCTCCGCTGGAGATAGTCCAGTTCAGCTCGGCTCTACCGGACCCGTTCGTTACGGCTGAACCAACGGCGGTGCCGTCGATGGAGAAGCTGATCGTCCGCCCCTGGACCCACGCGCCATCGACCGGTCTGCTGAGATAGCCTCTCAGGGCGACGGACTCCGTGATGGTGCCCGTACGGGGCGGGACGTAGAGGGATGTGCCGACCTTCGTTACCGTGAGGGTGCCGGTGTCCGTGGTCGGTTCGTGCGCGGCATCACCGGCGAACGCGGCTTCGAGGTTCAGCGCTCCGGAGCCGATCGTGTCGGGTATCACGTAGGATGAGGAGGCGAGGCCTGAGGCGTCGGCCACTCCGCTGCCGGCCGCCGTTCCCTGAACGGTAAAGGTGACGGTTCGACCTGCGAGAGGGGCCGCGTTATCGGTTCGCGTTAGAAGCGCAGAGAGGGTGACCGTCCCCGCAACGGAGCCAGCCGCGTCCTGCACGGCGAGGGTGGCAGGCCAGCCGGTCACGGTCAGAGAACCCGAACCGGAGGTCGCGTTATGGTCCGCATCGCCCGCAAAGGCCGCGCCGATCGTCTTGCTGCCCCGGCCCTGAGCCTCCGGGATCGTATAGGTCACGCTCGCGCTGCCCGATCCGTCGGTGGTTCCATCTCCGACGCCGGTGCCTTCGACGCTGAAGGCCACGAGCTTGCCGGCGAGGAGGGCTCCGTCGGTCGTACGGGAGAGAACCGCGCTCAGCGTAACGGTATCGTTGAAGGCGCCCGCGGCGGCGGAGACTGCGAGCGTCGTATCCGCTTTCTGCACCGTCAGAGTGTCGGTGTCGGTGGACGAGGTGTAGACCGCATCGCCGGCGAAGTCCGCCTGGATCGTCCTGCTGCCCGGGCCGGGCCCGACCGGTATCACATAGGACACGGACGCGATGCCCGACGCATTGGTCCCGGCGGAGCCCGCCGCGGAACCATCAACGAGAAAGGCCACGGTTCTGCCGGACACCGGCAGCGCATCGGAAGCGCAGAGCAGAGTCGCCGACAGGGTGACGGTCTGCCCGATAGGCCCGGATATCGGGTCCACCGCGAGTGTCGTATCGCCTATTGCGACGGTCAGCGTGTTGGTTCCGAAGCTCGCGAGATGCGCCGCATCCCCGGCGAAATCCGCCCGGATGGTCTTGGCGCCGATACCGTTGACCTCGGGGATCGTATAGGTCAGGGCGCCGACCCCCGAACCGTTGGTGGTGGCCGTGCCCACACTCGTCCCGTCGACCCTGTACTCGAGCGTACGGCCGGATAGCGGCAGGCTATCGATCGTTCGGGTCAACGTCGCCTGGAGCTGGATGGATTCGCGGATCTTGCCCGACACGGCCGTCACAGCGGTGGTCGTAGGCGCCTGGTTCACGGTTAGCGTTCCCGAGCCGGAGCTGGCCCCGTAGGGCGGATCCCCGGCGAACGAGGCGCTGATGGTGTTGGCGCCGATCCCAGCTGCCTCCGGAATCGTATAGGACACCGACGCAACGCCGGAGCCGCTGGTGGTTCCGCTTCCGACGGAGACACCGGCCACCGAGAAACTGACCGTTTTGCCGGAGACGCCGGTCCCGTCGGAGGTGCGGGTCAGCGTGGCCTGAAGGGTTACCGTCTCGCCGACTACGCCGGCGATGTCGTTGACGACCAGCGTCGTGTTATAGCCGGCCTGAACGGTGAAACCGCCCGCAACCGTGGCGGATTGGCCATCGGGATTGGTCAGGACGATGTCGCGCGCGCCGGCGGAGGCGTTCGCTGCGATGTCGAAAGTGACCTGAACGCTCGTCGGGCTGATATAGTTGATCGCGTAGTTGCTGATCCCGTTGGGCGAGCCGCCGTTGAGGACCACAGCCAGGCGATTCGGGAATCCGGAGCCCGGATCGAAGATGCCGGTTCCGGTGAGGTTCAGCACGTATCCCGACGTCCCGGACTGGCCGGTCGCAGCAGGGTTGTTCAGGGTGGGCGCCGGAGCCATCAGCTGGGCAACCCAGGTTCCCCAGATATTCTGGGTTCCGGTCGCATACTCCTGAATCGTCCATATGGAGAGATCGTCGTTCGGGTCGACCGAGGATGCGCTATAGTCGCCCCACCGGTTGGCGCTGCCTCCAAAGGTGACGGTGTATTTATTCGAGCCCGGCTTGATCTGCAGTACCGATTGGAGGGTGCCGGCGCTATCGCCCTCCAGGCGTCCCGCGGTCTCGGCTGCGACGTACCGGCTCCCGTTCGAATCGGAGAAGGAGACGGCCATCTGGCCGAGTCCGTTGACGGCGATGGATGGATAAAAGAAGAAGAGCGGATCGGAGCCTGCCGCATCGTACAGTCGTCCGCTCTGCAGGACCGAAGCGGAGGCGGTAGACACATCGATCTCATACCATTCGACGGCACATCGGTCGGCCCCGGTTGCCCCTCCGGTGCCGTTGACACCGATATGGCGAGCGGCATAGAGACGATTGCCGCGGATCATGGCCGGCTGCATCCGCATGTCGCCGGTATCGATGTTGATGGTACTGCCCTTTGCCGGAGCGGAGGGCGGCTGGGCGAATGCGGGTGTGCTCAGCGAGTCGACGGAGCTGATCGAGGGCGCACCGGAAACGGGCCACGTGATCGACGCGACGTTGACGTTATCGTATGCGTATGCATTCGCTCCGATAATCCAGGCGCGGCCGGTTGGAGAAACCGCGTCGAAGTTCACCGCGGCCTGAGGTGTCGCATAGAATCCGGGCGGATCCTCGAAATAGTAGACCGTTCCCATCGAGGGTGAACCTGCGATGAGGGAGGCCTTTCTCGTGCAGGCGATGCGCACGGTAAAACCGGACGGGGGGAACATGCCGACCGGGATGTAGACGCCGTTATCGTCGACGCCCAGGGCTGGAAAGTCGGTGAAGTTATCGACCTTTCCCACGGCGATCAAGTACTTGTCCCAGACGCCGGTCGGATCCGAAGTGCGGGATACCGCAAGGATCATGTGGTTGTTGGTTCCGGAGGCGGCATCCAGGGCGACCGCGAAAAACCGCGAGCTCCTCCGATCGTAGACGATGCGGGGATCGAAGGCGTAGTTCGTCGGATAGTTGACCCCCCCGTAGGTCATCGCCATAAAGGCATTGAGCGTCACATGACTGAGGCGCGTACCGGCCCGGTTGTAGATCGCAGCGGAGCCGTTGATCAGTTCGATGTAATGGTTCGGACCGATTGCCCCGCATGTATCGGGCGGTATCATGCCGGAGCCGCTCGAGTATTGATCCTGGAGGCTGATCCCGGCGAAGCTCGCGCCGAGCGTTTGCGGCGCCAGGATATGCCGCTCATCGGGAGGGCGGAGTCCCGGTTCCGACGGAAGGAACGTCGCCGGGAGGAAGATCAGGCTGGTGTCCGCAGGGGGCTTCGTGCGCACGCGGCCCGCTTTATGGGCGCCGACGCGGATCAGATGGGGCGGTGCGGGGCGGATACCCGCGGCGATCTCCTGCCGCCATCGGGCATCGCGCAGCTCCATATCACGAAACGTCTCCGTGAAGGGTCTCTGCGATCCGCGAACCTCGGTAACCGGGGTAGGTTGAGCCGGTATCGCGATCGGGATTATGAATAACGCCAGACTGCATATCCAGCCCTGGCATCTCTTTGACGCCATCGCATCCTCCATTCGGGAAATGCGCGCCGCCAGAGCGCGTGAACCATTTTCGCTAAGGAATGGGCCATCGTACTATACGACGGAATATTGGATTATGCACCAGAATGCCGTACATTCCTGCGAGAACATGCCGGGCTCCACAGCCATACCAACGATCCCTGCCGATGCATTCCGCTTGAGTGTCCCGCGGGCGATTCGAGGACGGAAGGCAGGTTAGCTCCAGTTCTCGGTGAACCGGAAGATGGCGTCGAAATAGGTTCGGGTGATCAGGATGGCGGTAGCGCCGCCGATGATCAGGAACAGGGTGATGGCCAGCCGATACATCCAGAATCGAGCGGAATCGACGGCCCGCTGTACGTTCGCCTGATAGTACTCTGCGATGCGGTCCAGCATCTCGACGACCTGGCCCGCCAGTACACCGGTGGCGAGCAGCTGTTCGGCTTCGTTGGTGAATAGCCCGACGCTCTGGAAGGCGTCATGGAGCGGCACGCCCCGCTCGATCTGATCTCGAGCCTCCGCAAGACGGGAGCGGAGGAGACCGTTGGGCACGACATTCGAGGCGCCTTCCCATGCTCGGATCGGGGATAATCCGGCCGCGTAGAGCCGACGAAGCATCCGGATGAATGCGCAGAGGGATCGCTGCCGGTCCAGCTCACCGAACACAGGCGTCCGCAGCGTCCAGCGGTCACGCCACCGGCCTCGGCCGTGTCGAAACCTGCGGCGCCACAGAGCGCGCACGCCCCAGAGCAGCGCCAGCGTGATGGGGATGTTGCGGAGGAGCGCGAGCTGCAGATAGCGCAGCGGCTGGTTGTCGGGAAAAAGGGTCGGGAACATCGGCTGCGCCAGAGCCAGCGCCAGCAGCGCTTGTAGTACCAGCGCTCGGGGGAGCCAGATGCCTTTGTAAAAGGCGATCTCCTGTTCGTACTCCAGGCCGATCTCATCAAGTGCGATCTCGATGAACCCGCCGGTCTCACCGGCACGAACCGCAGCGATGACGTGCTCGGGGAAGAGGGCCGGGAACCGCTCCATGGCCGAGGAGATGGATCCGCCCGTGCGAGTCTCCTCACGCATCGCGGCGGCGGCGGCCCGAAGTCCGGGCTGGGCGGTTCGGTTTGCCAGATCCTCGACGGCGCTGAACGGCGAGATGCCCGCTCGTACGAGCGCCGCGAACTGCCGAAAGAACAGCGCGCGCTCGACCGGCGACGGTTCGACAAGGCGGGGCTGCCGACGTCCGGAGACCTTCGGTTCCGGAGTCTCAGGGCCGAGGATCTGCACCACGGTGTAGCCTCGTGCGCCGAGGCGGGCGCGGACTTCGGCGTCATCACGGGCCGACATAGCTCCGGTGAGCTCTCGGCCCTGGGGGTCGTTCACGCGATAGCGAAATAGCGGCATCGACGCCCCCGCGATCGGCTCAGCAGGCCGAACGGAGCAGAGAGTCGTAGACGGCCTCAACGCCGCGGGCCGTTCGATCGATAGAGAAGCAATCGATGGCGCGCGCTCGTGCCGCCCGGCCCATGGCTTCGGCTCGATTCGGATCGGCAAGAAGCTCAAGGATTGCCGCGGCCATAGCCTGAGCGTCGGACATCGGGACCAGAACCCCGGTTCTGCCGTCGAGGACGATTTCGGTGACGCCGCCGCCCCGGGTAGCGATGACCGGCCTCGCCTCCATCATCCCCTCGAGAACAACCTGTCCGAAGGGCTCTGGAACCGTCGACGCGTGCACAAGGATCGTCAAACGCCGGTAGGCGCCCAGAACGTCTTCGGTGAATCCCGTAAAGGTAACGAGGTCGTCCAGGCCCAACCGACGACACTGTTCCCGAATCTGCGCTTCGTATTCCCTTTCGTCGAAGAGGGCCGCACCGATAATCAGAAATCGGGCATTCGGAGCCGAACGGCGCACGATGGCCGCTGCGTCAAGAAAGATATGCTGACCCTTCCACGGTGACAGCCGACCGACGAGGCCGATCACCGGCTGAGCCCAGTCGTACGGCGCGACGGGTTCGGAGATCGGCGGGATACCATCGTGGACGACGACTCCTCTGGTGTCGGCGGCTGACGGAAGCCGCAGAGTCTCGAGCGTGGCATGGGAGTTCGCGATGAGGCGATGGGGCAGGATCCGGCAGGCGGTGCGGAACGCCTTCGCGGCAGCCGCGGGCAGATAGTCGTCGGCGATCCGATCCCGGATATGCCAGACGAGGGGCCGTCGGGCCAGCCGCGCCGCCGCACCGGCCAGAAGGTCGGACTTGAGCGAGTTGGTATGGACCAGATCAACATGCCGATCGACCATGAACCGTCGGAGCTTAGCGATAAAGCCCGGGGTAGAGGGTTGGAGCAGCTGGCGGACCAGGCCGCCGCCTTTGAGCGTGTCCTTCCGGACGTCGGCCACACTGGCGTCGAGATCGAGCGCGTGCACCTCGACGCCCATGTCCCGCAGCCGAGCGTTCAACGGCCCCTCGGCGAAGAGCAGTGCGACAGGCTCGAAGCGGTCCTTGTCAAGCGCGCGGATGAGATGGCTGAGCGCGATCTCGCCGCCGCTCATCGAGACGGTGTGGTCGCAAAAGAGGATCGTGCTGCGTCGTGTCGGTCCCATGTCCACGCGCTGTTCAGTCGATCGCCGCACCCGCGTCCCGCCAGGCTTGCAGGATCGCCGGGAATACCTCGGCCCACGCGAACCGCGCCGCGTACGCCCGGCACGCAGCCGGATCCGGAGCGGAATCGGGAACGGTCAGTACGGGGAGCAGCGCCTGGGCGATGGCTTCGCTGGTCGAATGCCGCGCGACCAGACGCGTGTCCAGAGGCTCCAATACCTCGGGAATGCCGCCGACGGGAGCGCCAACCGCGGGCGTCCCTGCCGCGAGCGACTCGACCAGAGTGAGGCCGAAGCCCTCCAGCGACACACTCGGCATCGCGGATACGTCGGCGGCGGCGTAGGCGATCGGGAGATGGTCGTCGGGAAGGAAGCCGAGGAGCTGCACGGTCCCCTCAAGGCCGAGCGACGCGATGCGCGCCCGGAGATCGGTCTCGGCGGGCCCCGCCCCGGCGATGAGAACGAGAAGCTCGGGCACATCGCATCGCAGGCGTGACGCAGCTTCGATGAGTCGATCGAGGCCCATCCGGCGGGCGAGTCGGCGCACGCTGAGGATCGTTGGTCGACCCTCGGGCCACCCAAGCCTCCGGCGCGCCTCCTCGCGATCTGGCAGCCGCTCGTACGCGCTCAGGTCGGCGCCGCCGGGGATCACCGAGATCCGACGGGCAGAGATGCCATAGCGCTCCGTGAGGATCGCGGCGAACGCGCTGGACAGGGTAATGCATCGGTGCGCACGGCGATAGACCCGCTTCTCGATGGCTCGAGCCGCGGCCGCCTTGAGCCTTGCTGGCAGACCGCTCTGCTCGGCGAGCATCTCATCGGCCCATGGTCCGTGAAAGTTCACGATGAGGGCGTCATCCTGCGGGATGAGGTTCAGGCATGGCCAGGCATAGAGGGCGAAATGGGCGTTGAGGAGCGCCATGCCCTCGAGCGCGGCGCGCCGGCCCCAGGCCCTTGCGCCGCGCAGTCGGGCTTGCAGGGGCGCCCCTTCTTGGGCCATGCCGCTGAGCGGTATCGGGCCTGTCTGACCTGCGCGGACGAATGTCACGAGGGCTTCCGCGGGCAGACGGGCATCGGCGACCGCGTGGGCGAGACCGTGGAAGTAGCGATTCAGGCCGCCGGATCGGTTGGGCAGCCATTCGGAGCCCATCAACCAGAGGTTCCGCATTCGCGAAGCCTAGCGTCGCAGGATCAGGACCTGGTAATAGGCATAACGACGGAGGAAGGGGAGGATGGCCGGTATCGTACGATCGAGCCATCCGCAGAGTCGATTCATCCGGTTGTTGCGAAAGCCGAAGAGCTTGGCGTTCAGGAGGAAGAACCAGTCGAACTTCGGGTAGAGGGCCTCCATCGTGGCGAATGGCCGCGTAAGCGCCACCACATCACTCTTTCGCAGCGGATATTCATCGGGAGTACTCCACTTTGGGATCCCAAAGCGGCCGCATAGGAACCGTCTCGCGAACATCAATATCCCGCTTCGTGCGGAGTTTTCGGTAAATACCGCCTTGCCGTTCGGCTGAAGGATTCTGGCGAGTTCGCGGCCTGCTGTCTCGGCGTCGAGATGGTGGAGGATGAGGTGTCCGCTAACGGCGTGGAACGTTCTGTGACGAAAAGGTAGTGCGTGGGCGCTGGCGACGACCGGCAGCAATCGGTCTTCGAGGCCCAACCGACGCGCTCGTTCGCGAGTCGTCGCAACACTAGCCGACGAGACATCCAGCGCTACGACGCGGGCGCCAGCCGCGGCATATTCCGTGGCCCACAGTCCCATGCCGCATCCGAGATCGAGGACAAGGTCGTCGCCGATGTCCCCCATCGCGTTGATATGGGCATCATGTAACGGATCGTTTGTTGTCTGCCGCTCTCGAGCGACGAAGGCTTCTCGGTGACGATTGGCCACGGAATCCCAGTGGGCGGCTTCGGCGGTCTCTGTCTCACGACGATCCGAAACGTTTTGGTTGCCTGTACTCAAACGTCCGGCTCCTTGGGCATTATGATCCGTGCCGGCACGCCGACTGCCGTAGCCCCTGGCGGCACATCGCCGAGGACGACGGCATTGGCGCCGATCCTGGCTCCAGCGCCGATCGTGATCGTTTGTTCCCGCTTGGCGATGATCTTGGCGCCGGTGCCGATGACGGCTCCGTCCTCGATGGTGATCCTGTAGGGCGAACCGATCCACGTGTCGCTGCCGATCGTGACGTGGTTATAGATGCGAACGTGGGATCCGATCGTGACGTTCGGGTGGACGACGATCCCGAGAGACTGGTGCATGAGCTCGATATCTCTGCTGACCTGGCATTGGTAGGGGAGCACGGTATGGAATACCACGAAGTTGAGCCCTTTTACCAGCCATGCCAGCGGTTTGAGACCCGCGCGATAGAACCAGCAGCTCAGACACCAGAGTCGTATCGGCATCAACGGGGGGCGCGGGTCCGGATCGGCTCCGTCGGGCCCAGACGGCGCCGCAGCGGCCGGGCTGCGTCGACGAAGAGCGGCTCCGGCTCGACTTCCGCAACCGGTTTCGAGATGCCAAAGGGCAATGCGATCACGAGGAGCAGCACAAAGACACCCGCTCCGTACGCCGAGCCCGTGTAGACGGCATAGGCAACCATGAACGCGACGGCCAGGCGCGTATAGGGCTCGCGATCCGGGTCGATGCTATAGGCGCGGACAGAACGGAGCAGCAGCCAGAGGCCCCTCATAAAGAACAGCATCCCCACCCACCCATAACTGAGCATGAGACCGATATAGCCGTTGTCGAAACCGGTGTTGGCTTTCGATGGATCACTGGAGAGCCGGGTGCCGACCCCGAACGAGCCCATACCTGTGCCGATCGGGTTGTCCTTCCACGCGTCCCAGATCATCTGTGCGATGCCCTGGCGCGCGGTCATCGACGTATCGGTCTTCAGAGCGGTCATCGACGTGAGACGGTCTGAGATGGTCTCATAGCCAGGAAGATAGGGAAGGGAGAACCAGACGACCGCCGTCACAAGGACGGTAGCCATAATGGCGTGGATCTTGCGGGCGCCTTTTGCGATGATCAGATAGGCCAGAACCCCGGCTGCCAGCGCGACCCATGCCGTACGGGTGATCGTCAGAAGGAGGACGTAACCGATGAACGCCGCGCCGGGATAGCTGATCCCGCGTCGCCACTTCGGTTCAACGAGCATGGGGATCAGCGCGGTCAACAGGAAGAGGGACGCCTGAAGGGGCGATCCGAACGTGGAGAAGACGCGGATCTCATAGGGTTCCGGGCGCCCGATCGCGATGAACTCCCTGCTGACGGCCCGCATCCACATCGTATCCCATGCCGGGGCGTAGACATACTGAATCAAGCCGTAGGCAGCGACCCCAAGAGCGATGTAAACGATGGAGAGAACCCAGAAATCCCGTTCGCCCGGTATATTGGGACGCCCGGCGGCGTACAACAGGATCGCAAACGGGGCGACGGTGCCGGCGAGTTCGAAGACCGCGGGCAGCTCGTTGCGGATATAGCCCACGAAGCCGGCGTAGGCCATCGCCAGAGCCAGGCTGGCGAGCGCCTTGTACAGGATCTGAGGGACGACGATCCGCTGACGCGTGACAGGGACCGAGAGGGCCATGGTCGCCGCGATCGGCGCAACCGAGATCAACGATCGGGGATGGTATTCCCCCTGCATCCAGTCGACGATTCGTCGAACCTCCGGGCTGATCGCCCAGACGAGCACGAGATAGGGCACCAGGTATTTGTTGTCCGAGTGTGCGAGGAGGAATGCGGGGGCTACGAGGACGAGTGTGGCAAGGACGTGCGTTTGGAGCACGGTCTGCTGTCCCGTGCGGAGTGTCCAGAGCAACCCGCCGAAGAAGACGATCACCATCAGCAGGATGACCTTGGTGCCGCTATGTTGTTCTAGTCCCTCGTCCGGTCCGGGCATATCCGCTCCAGGGCAGGATTCACAGGCTCGTCGATCCCACCGAACCTATTCTACTATATGGATCGACCCCCGCTATGGTACGGGGGTGTGTCTTCAAGCGTCTCGACCATGGTTTGGGCGATCACCGGCCACGAGAAGCGAGCCTCGTACAGGCGGCGCGCTCCGTCGCCCAGATGGGCTCGTAGTTGGGCGTCGGCGATCAAGCGGAGGACGGCATCGGTAAACGCATCTTGATCGTCACACGGCACCAGGAGCAGAGCTTTCCCGTCTGCGTCCGAGAGCGCCTCGTCCGTCGCGTCACCGTGTGTGCCCACAACGGGCAGCGCGTGTTGCAGAGCGGCCATCAGGGTCCCCCGTCGGGTCGACACGCCATCAACGAACGGCGCCACGAAAATGTCGCTTGCCATCAGACACTCGGACAATCGCGCCGCACTGAGTCTCCCGGTTACATGGTTCGGTAATCCATGAAACTCAGAATGAGCTCGGTCGCTGCCGCTGCCCATGTGGAGCAAGAGTAGATCATACCCTTTGGCCACGATACTGCGTGTCGCTGCGGCCACCTTGCTCCAGTCATGAGAGTGATGCCCCTGTCCAAAGACGCCCAGTACCAGTACATCGTCCGAGATACCAAGGGATTTTCGCGCATTCGACACGCTGTTGCCCGTTGCCGGTATGTTGGATCCTACAGGTAGATGCACGACTCTGTTGGAGCGCAGCCAGCGTCGATACACCGTCCGCCATTTGCCGACAACGACAAACGATACGGTCGAGAGACCCGTGAGGATCCGCAGGAGCGGTCCTTGCCACAGGTTCATGGTACGGAGTTTCCAGTTCACCGGCCACGCCATGGCCTCGTGTACTGTGAGCGCTATTCGGAGTTCGGGCGCCGCTCGACGCAATCGGGTTAGCGCCAGCGGCAAGAATGGATTCCATCCATATCGGCCGTACGAAAAAGGGCAGTATTGAATCGAGAGCCAATCCGGTCCGAAGCGTTTGACATGCTGAACGAGCCTCAGAGTGGACCATATTTTCGTACAGTCAAATCCGCAGCTTACGCTATATATCCGGGAGGCGTCCGGGTTTGATGTACCTGTGATAACCGCAACCTGGTGCGCGCCGGCCAGCTCGTTAGCGAGCAGCGCGGTGTAGTCACCGATGCCATCCAGAGCGGGAGGAAACGCCCCTGTTACGATGGAGAATCTCATTGGCGGCTACCGCACGGATGGGGTGACCGGCCCGGAAGCCATACGGTCACCGGGGCCAGAGATCGATGTGCGAGCGCATCGGGTCGGCGATAGCTCGGGACTACGACGGAGAGGGTCATCGGATCGCGGCTGGCGGTGCATGGATCTCGTCCAACCGCTTCACCACCTCAGCAGGATTACCGATCACGATAGCGCGGACGGGCACATCGCGGCGTACTACGGCACGATAGCCGACAACGGCGCCGTCTCCGACGCTCACACCCTTGAGAACGGCTGCGCGAGAGCAGATCCAGACATGGTCGCCGATGGAGACCGGCCGCGGTACCGGCTCGACGCCCTGCTCACGCAGTATGTAGTCAGCGACATGGTGATCCGTATCGAACAGGTAAGCATCAGCCAGGAGACAATCGGAGCCGATGGTGACGGCGCTGGCGGCAAAGATGTACGTGCCATTGAATCGGCATCGGGGCCCAATGGTGATCCCGGCATCAGGCGAGGACGTGATGAGCGTGGTCGTACCGCCGGCTTCTCCTGAAAACTCGCAGTCATCACCGATCTGAACCGTCCCGGGACCGACAATGCTGAGCTTGCCGGAGATGCGGATGCCTGTACCGAGCTCCAGTCTCGCGCATCGTGACTTCAGTCTCCAGAGCAGCCAGCGATTGCGGACGCGCCATCGGATCGCCCGATATAGCCGAAGCGGCGTCAGGCGAGGCACCGAAGGCTCTCGTGCGGCGCGACGGCATGACGCATCATCGTGCTCCGGTTCTTGCTCCGGACCGCCGGAGCGGGCGGCTTAGCGGAGGCGAACATCGACGCCTCCGGCCTTCAGGTCATCGAGATCCGACACAGCCAGCAGATTGGGACTGTCCCTATCCAGATGCATGGCATCGTCCCGACTGCAGACCTCCCATGCGGCCGCCCCGGCCGCATGCCGGCGAATACGATAGCCCCTTGACTCGAGAAGGGTCAGCGGCTCCTCAGGATCGATGCCGAAGCTCTTGAGGTGGCCCGGCACATACTCCATCAGGATCGGTGGATGGACGGCTTCCAACAATGCAGCCGCCCCTCTCAGCGCGTACAGCTCCGCCCCTTCGAGGTCCAGCTTGATCAGCCGGACGCGCTCCCAGAGCTCATGCGGAACGCTCTGGTCGAGCGCGGTCATGCACACTCGGACGGAACGCGCATCGACTTCCTCGTTATCCCCTCCTAGATGGCTCCATGGCGCACGATCGCCATCCATCACGGTGAACTGCGCCTCGCCGACCCGGTCGCCGAGCGCCTCTTCATGCAGAACGACATTGGCAAACCGGTTCAGCTCGATATTGCGGCTGAGGTTCGCAAAGGTCGCCGGGTTGGGCTCGTAGGCGTGTACGACGCCCTCGGGTCCCACCGCACGCGAGGCCACGATCGACATCATGCCGACATGTGCGCCGCCATCGATAAACACGTCGCCTGGCCGGAGCAGCGAACGGATGAACGCCAGATCCGGGTCTGCGTCTCGAAAGCGGTAGAGAAACCGTCCGAAGCCGGTCCCGATATCCGCATAGATCCGCGCATGCCCTTCGTCGAAGGGAACGATCAGAGGCCTGTCCGGCGGAAAGCGCTTGAGGACAAGGGACCATGCGCACCGTGCCGCTGTTCGAATCGGGCTATGACGACAGGCGGGATTCCGGAGCATCAGGCGACAGCTTCACGGCTGAGCTGCCTGGTTTCGCGAAACCAGCATCGAAGGACAAGGACATTACCATAGAGTACCCAGAGGAGTTCAATAAAAGCGGATCGAGGACGTCCACGAACAAGATCCTTCAACAACGCCATCAGCCGCGGCTTGTAGATCCAGCGCACAAGCGTGGTGAAACGTCGAATGCCGAGACGCCGAGCGTTCAGGGAATAGTACAGGCCGGTGGACTGCGCGCGGAGCGGAATCCGAGATACTGCGGAACCTACGTTGAATATCCGAATCGGATGATTGATCCGCGCATCTGCGATGAACGGGACCGGAGTATGCTCACGAAGACGAAGGTACAGGTCTTCATCCTCGTGGCCGGCGGGCGGGTAGCGGGGATTGAAGCCACCGAGACGATGGAACATCGCGGCTCGGACGGCGACATTCGCCGACCAGAACAAGCCGCCGTGAAGGTTGATCGGGCATTCAGCCATGTCAAGATCGGGATCGCCGATAGGGTGAACCGCTCCTTCCATGGCATCCGCCTGGATCGTGCGCACGGCGGCGTCGTAGGCTCGTAATAGTCCGGTGTCCGGCTGGCAATCGTCATCGGTAAACACCAGCCACTCGCCTCTCGCCTCGATGGCGCCGCGGTTCCGATTTGCTGCGGCGCCTCCGCCTGGACCCCGGACCCAGGTCACCCATGGAAACCGTTCCTGGATCAGCCCCTCCGCCGGGCGCTTCGTTCCGTTGTCCGTGACAATCACCTCATACCGGTTCGGATCATATTGTTGAACCGTCGGATCGAGTCGCTCAAGGCACAGCGCCAGCATCTCATTGCGGTCACACGTAGGGATGATGACGCTGAATAGGGGTACGTTGGTTGATGTTGTCGGGTTCGGATCTTGCACGGATCGATCTCTGCTAGTCATGCCCAGAGCTGCCGGTGTGGTCGTGCTATGGTTGGGAAAGCCACGGCGGTACGGTCGTTGAACGCCAGAGTTCATTAAGCTGTTGAAGATCGCGAAGGGTATCCATGCTGTGCCAGAACCCCGCGTGCCGGTAGGCCTGCAGTTGGCCGCGTCTAGCGGCACGTTCCAGCGGTTCCCGCTCCAGCACGGTGTCGTCACCATCGATGTGATCGAGGATGTCGGGCTCCATGACAAAGAAGCCGCCGTTGATCCAATCGTCCTCGAACTGCGGCTTCTCGACGAACTGCGACACCGTTCCGTCCGCCTCGATCACGAGTTTGCCATACCGCGAGACGGGATGCACGGCCGTAACGGTTATCCATTTCCCATGCTCTCGATGGTATTGGAGCAGCGCGTTCAAATCAACATTGCCGATGCCATCCCCATAGGTCAACATGAAGGGCTCATCCTTGAGAATCGGGGCGAGCCGTTTGATACGCCCGCCGGTCATCGTCGAAGCGCCGGTATCGATGAGGTGCACCTGCCACGGCACATCCGGTGATCGATGGTATTCCACGGCGCCGGTGTCGAGGTGTACGGTCAAATCGGAATGCATGGCCCGATAGGAGGTGAAGTAATCGCGGATCACCTCGCCCCGATAGCCCAGTGCGATCACAAACTCCGTAAACCCGTGAGCCGCGTAGACGCGCATGATATGCATGAGCATGGGTTCCGGGCCGACCCGCGCCATGGGCTTCGGAATCTCGCTCGTAACCTCTGCGAGACGGGTACCCAATCCGCCGGCCAGGATCACCACTTTCACGCGTCGGACCTCCGAGCTGGCTGGCAGGAACCCGTGGCTATATATTGGAGCAGCTCCGCGATCCCGGTTCTCATCGATGTTCGTATCGGTCCGATCAAGTCATTCATTCGGCTTACGTCGTATCGGAACCGCGAAGGATTCGCTCCTGTGGGAGGCGCCGACTGGTTTGGCCGCTCGATGCCGATGCGATGCCCGTACACGCTCTCATATACCTCGGCCACGATGCGCGCCGCCTCCAGAATCGTGACCGTCTCACCGCTGCCGATATTGATCGTCGAGGGCGGCGAATCCGCCTCGATCACGGCGCGTACCGTTCGCGTCACATCGGAAATATGGACGAAGTCCCTTTGAGGCGACCCATCGGATTTCAGCACAATCCGCCCTTGCCTCACCGCCTGAACGCAGAAGTCCTGGATCGCGAGTTGCCAGCACCCGGCCGATGAGGATATGGGAACTCCGTAGCCGTTGGATATCCGCAGGCTGGCGCCCTGTACGCCTTCGGTCCGTTCCCATTTCCGGAGCAGAGTTTCACACGCAAGATGGGTCCATCCATATCCGTTCATCGGTCTGGCTTCCCGGTCCTCGGTCACCGTCTCGCCCGGTTCTAATCGACCGTAGACTTGCTGCGTTGAGAAGTAGATCGCGCGCTGGGGCGCTCCGTTCGATCGTGTGAGTCGGGTCATTCTCATCAGAGGAAGGATATTGGTCCTCAATGCCTGCGCCGCAACCTCGGATCGGGTATGGTCGAGCGATACCGTGTGGACGAGCACATCGGCCCGGGATCGTTGCACTAGATCGACGGCCCGTTTGGTTGTGATGTCGCATTCCAGGACCTGGCGCTCGGTCAACCGCCAATCGGGGTTCAACCGCTCCCGATGCCGAACCATTACGACCGGCTCGTGCTCGGTCTCCAGGAGAGCATGGACGAGAGCGGAGCCGAGATAGCCGCTTGCCCCTGTGATCAAGACCCGCATGGGTTAGCGCATAACAATGTCCCAATCGTAAGGGACCGTTGGACCGTTGGGATCGTACCGGATGATCTCATCCGGATCATGCGGTATTGTCGCACAGTTTGCGACGATAGCCATGCGATCGCCGATGCACTTGTAGCCGTTGATCACCCCCGGAGGGATGGTTACCAGGCAATAGTTGCGGTCGCCGATAAACAGCTCCATGAGGGCGCCGCGAGTCGGCGACGACTCGCGCATGTCATAGAGAACCAGCTTGATCATGCCCGAGACGACCGCGTAGTTCTGAGTCTGACGCGTATGGTCGTGCCAGCCTTTGACGACACCAGGATAGGCGGTCGAGAAGTAGACTTCCCCGAACTCCTCGAAATGGGGCGCATCCGACCTGAGCATATGCATGATGCTGCCTCGTTCATCCGAGATCACCTTCAGAGGAATCACGCGAACGCCTTCGATCGGATTGGTCGCCAACTTCCGTCCTCCCTCGCGATTACAATATTCCGTATAGCGTATCTAAGGGTACCTTACTCGGAGGGCTACGGACCCCGTCGCGACGCTCCTTCGGAGTGAGGCCGTACCCCCGATATCTCAGGTGCGTGCGCGAAGGTACCGCGAATACCAATCGATCGTGCGCAGCAATCCCTGCTCCAGGTCGTACTCCGGCTCCCATCGGAGAATGGAGCGGGCCTTGTCGGAGCAGAGATACTGGTCCGGTATCTCATGGCGGGCTTCATCGCGGATGACCGGTTCCAACTCCGAATGCATGAGCGCAAGGATTCGCTGAACCAGAGCGATCGTCGTAATCGGCGCATCGTTGGCGAAGTTGAACGCTTCGCCTGCCAGATTCGGGTCGTGCACCAGCCTCTCAGCCAGCAGCATGTAGGCGCCGGCTCCATCCTCGACGTATAGATAGTCCCGGGTGCCCAGCCCGTTGGAGCGGATAACCGGCGGTTCCTGACGCAGAACGCTGCGGATGGTGCCCGGAACGATACGATTCCAGTTCAAGTCGCCGCCCCCGTAGAAGTTCCCGCATCGCGTGATGGCGACCGGAACCTGGAAGGTTGCGGCGAACGACTGCGCGATCAGGTCGGCGCAGGACTTGCTGGCATCGTACGGATGTCGCCCCTGCAGCGGAGTATCTTCTTTATACGGGAGAGTGGCCTGAGCGCCATAGGCCTTATCGGACGACGCCAGGATCACCGCACGGACCAGAGGGCTCCGTCGGGCGGCCTCGAGGACCGTCCAGGTCCCCCGAACGTTCGACTCGAAGGTTGATACCGGGTTCCTGTTGGCGATACCGACGATCGTTTGGGCGGCAAGGTGGAACACTACGGTCACCTCGTACTCGGCCATGGCGCGCTCGACTGCAGCCTGATCACAGACGTCACCTTCGACGACCGCTACCCGGTCCAGATGTTCGGTGAACAGGCGTGACCCCGGCACCCGATCCCGAACCAGCGTGACGACGGACGCATGCGATCGGAGCAAACGACCGACCAGCCAACCACCCAGCAGGCCCGTGCCGCCCGTGACCAGGACCGACCGATCGCGCCAGAACTCAGCGGTCATGACCCGCCTCCATCACCGCTCCTGAACCATTCTGCGGTTCTTCGCAGCCCTTCCTCGAGACTGACTCCCTCGCCCATCCCGAGCGCCTTCAGCTTCGTCACGTCCACCTTCCAGTACTGCGCATCGCCTGCCCAGCTCGCGCCGGTATAGTGGAACTCGACGTTTTGCAGGCCGAGAATATCGACGAGCATGGTCGCCAGCTCCGTCACCGAGTGGTTCTGGCCGGAGGAGATGTTGTAGGCCTCGCCCGGAGCGCCACGATCGGCCAGCAGCCTCAGCCCCGCAACCGTATCCGCGACATAGGTGAAGTCCCGCTGCTGCTTGCCGTCCCCGAGGATCTCCAGCCGTGTCGGGTCCCGCTCGAGCTTCCGCAGGAAGTCGAACACAATGTACCTGGGCACCCGGGGTCCGTAGCTATTGAAGATCCGGGCGATCACGGTCGGGATGCCGAATACCTCCAGGTAAATCCGGGCGACGTGTTCTGCGCAGAGCTTGCTGACGCCGTACGGAGAGATCGGGGCGGGCGGAAAATCCTCCGAGATGGGAAACCGATCCGGCTGGCCGTAGATCGCACCGGAGGATGCGAGCACCACCTTCGGCGTCACCCCCAGTTTCCGGAGGGTCTCCAGCAGTACGCACGTTCCGACGGCGTTGGCCTCGAAGTCCTGCAGCGGATCATCCACCGAACCAGGCACCGAGGCGTTGGCGGCCAGATGGTAAACCACATCGGGTCGTACCTCAGCGAGGATATCGCCCAGGGCGTCGCGGTCCCGGACATCGCCTTCGACGAGCTTGATCCGATCCGCCACCGCCGTGAGGTTGGCTTGCCTCCCGCCGTTGAGGTTGTCCAGCACCGTCACGGCTGCCCCGTCCGCGACCAGCCCCTCCACCAGATGCGAGCCCAGAAAGCCGCAGCCGCCGGTGATGAGTGCTGTTCCGATGTCTGTTGCCGCGCTTATCGTCACGTCGCCCAACCTCCATCCTTGGCCCTGCATCGCTCGCGTCCGGCCACATACTGCGACACAACGCGCTGTGCGATCGCCTCAGGGCTGTAGGCACGCGCTTTCTGCCGGCCTGCCGCGCCCATGGCAGCAGCCAGGGATGCGCTGCTCAGCAGTCGCATTATAGCCGCAGCGACTGCCGCCGGCGTTGAGCTCTCTGCGAGGATCCCACTACCTGACGCTCCGATCAGCTCCCGCAGCGGGCCGATGTCGAGAGCCACAACAGGCTTGCCGTGCAGCCCGGCTTCAAGATAGATCAGGCCGAACGACTCAGCCTGCGAAGGCACGCACAGGAGCGTACACGCCGCATAGAGGTCCTCGCGATCGTCGTTGCTGATCGGCCCCGGCTCGATGATCCGGGCGTCCTCCAGCAGCCGTCGTTGTGATGCCGTTGGCTCGTCCTGATCTGGCCCAACGAAGACGAACCGAACTTCGGGGAAGCTCTCCCAGACGATGGGGGCGCTCTCCAGCAGGAGCCCGTAGCCTTTGTAGTGGGCCTTGCGAGCCACAAAGAGGACGATTGGATGGTCGCCGAGTCCGTGCTTCTCCCTGGCGCGGAGTCCGTCTCCGGCGCCGAGGTTAGGGACGCCGATGCCGACGACCTCCACACGACTCGCTGGAACGCCTCCTGCGACATAGAACGCCTTCTCCCACTCGGTGTGCGCCAGGATTCGGTCGGCCTTACAATACAGCCGGAAGTCGAGGGGGGAATCGCCCCATGTTCCTGGATGGACGTGGGTGGTCATGATGAACGGGACGCCTTGTTCGTGCGCCAGAGCCTGGGCCGCATAGCCAAACAACTCTCTGCCGACCCCGTTGAAGTGGATCACGTCGCAGGCCGGTACTGCGCGCCGGAGCGCAGGCAGCAGGGCGTACCGGAACAGCGCGATGGCCGCCCGATCTGTCGAGGAGTACCAGTGGAGCCGACAGACCGGCAGGAGAGCCAGGCGCCGCAATCCCCGCGGACAGAGGACCCGCACCTGGACGCCGTCCTCATCATAGGCTGCCTCCGGGTCTACTTCCGAGAGGCTCTCCCAGGTACTCGTCCGAAGACGGGATGTAAATCGTGTCGCCACCGTGACCTCGTGCCCCTGCCGCACCAACTCCTGGGCAAGATCACGAGCGTAGATCATCTGCCCTCCGATGATCGGCCAGTAGGCCGACGAAACGATGGCTACGCGCAATGGACCCTGCGCCGGCCGGCTCCGGAACCGGTGACGAGCGATTGCGCGTACCGTCGGAGCGCTCCGAGCGTGAAACGAGTTGCTCTGAGCACCCTTCCGGACCGTGCATCCGACCACGCCGTCCTGAAACCCTTCCATGGGTCCAGACGGTAGTATCGGAACCACTCCGCTTGCCGCACCGTGCTGCGCTGTTCATCGGCCAGCCAGTCAGCCATGCGCCACCAATCGACGACGCGTCGTTCGGCGCGCTCCTGCTTACCGGCCACACGTGAGCTCTGACCTGGTCGGACCCGATACCGGTACAGGCGCCTGGGGACATAGTGCACGTCGCCGTAGAACGTGAGTTGGGGAAACAGGATCACCCCCTCACCGTGCTGACCAAAGGCCTCATCCCACCCGGTCGTGCGATCGTAGGCGGATCGTCGAATAAAGGCGACAGGTTCCGGCGCCGGAGCCCAGCAATACAGGCTCACGAACGGTGTTTCGGGTTCATCATCGTGCAGCGCCCGAACACCGAGACCGCTCGGCACATATCGTGCGCCCGCTGGGGTCGTCAACGGTTCATCATTCAGGTCGACCCACTGAAACGCACAGTAAGCCATGCTAACCATCGGGTGCGCTTCCATATAGCCAACCATCGTCTCCAGCAGATCGGGCGCGAGGGTGTCGTCCGGATCTGGAAAGTAGACGTACTTCGTACCATCGGTCGCCGCGGCATATCCACGATTACGTGCCGCACACACGCCGCCGTTCGTCGTGGTGATCAGCCGTTGACGGGTGTCCGTTCCGATTGCAGCCCGAATCGCCTCCGCCGTATGATCGGTACTCCCGTCATCGACGAGGATCTGCTCCCAGTCGGTAAACGTTTGACTCTGGACGCTCTGGATCATGCGTTCCACATAGGGAGCCACGTTGAAGCAGGGTGTGACAATGCTCACGCACGGTACCGAAGACATCTATGCGCGGCCGGGCAGGTTTGGCAAAGGCGCCGGGATGCGCAGCGCGGCTTTGATCGCTACTTTGAGCATGCGCATATCGCACACAGTCGGATCGAGCGCCAGCATCTGTCGGAAAAACCGCAGCGCGATCGAAGGATTCCTCGTCCAAGCATAGTGCTCGATCGCGACACGCCTGCAGAAACGGGCCGAGTTCCTCTGCAGCGCCTGCCGCAGCGGATCCTGAACAGGCAAGGACCGCATGGCTTTGCGATGGGCCGCGACGATGTCCAGATCCTGCTTGTAGCGCTCGGTGACGGTCTTCGACGCCTCGTGGAGCCTGTAGAGCGACAGCAGTCGGTCCATCCCCCGGATCCGATGCCCGAGCAGCATCGCCCGGAGCCAGTAATCATGGTCGAAGGCGTACTGCATGCCGTTGTCAAACTCGCCCACCGCTCGGCAGACATCCAACCGGAGGAACAGCGAAGGCTGGGGGACCAGATTATAGGCGATGAAGTCCTCGATGCTCAGATCGCCTGCATAGAGACATTCATCCATCGGCGAGCCGTCCGCCGTAATATACTGACACCTGCCCAGCAGCATCGTCAGGGACGGATCCGACGCAAACGCTTCGCCGACCGCATGCAACGTTCCCGGCGTATACAGGTCATCGGAGTTGAGGAACGCGAATAGATCGCCCGTGGCCCGCCGCAACCCCTTGTTCAGCGCGTCGGTCTGCCCTTTGTCCTTCTCGCTGACCCACCAGGCCAGATGCCCCTCGTACTTGCGGATGATCTCGACGGAGCCGTCCGTACTCCCCCCATCGACGATCATCCACTCGAGGTTCGGGTAGTCCTGCTCAACGATCGACTGAGCCGTCGCCTCAAGGTACTGCGCCTGGTTGTAGGACGGGGTGACGAGGGTGATTCTGGGTGCCATCGTCATCGTCCGCCTGTTTCCATCACTCATGCACGGCCCCATCCAGCTGCGCTGCTGCGCGGATCTCGTCCAGGGTCACCGATGCGGTACCGGACTTCCGGACCACGGCGCCGCCGGCCCAGTTAGCGACGCGCGCTGCATCGACCACCGTAAGCCCTGCCATCAGGGCGGCCGTGGCCGCAGTCACCACGGTGTCTCCGGCGCCGACAGTATCATACACTTCTACCGGCACGGCGTCAAGATGCACCCGCTCGGGGTCGGCGGCGTACAGGCAGAGCCCGGACGCACCGCCCGTAACGATCAGGGTGTCGATATCGAGCGAACGCCGCAGGCTGCCGGCGGCGTCCGAAGGCGCGGTCGCGCCCGGTTCATCGACGGCCTCGGCCAGTTCGTGTTCATTCATCGTTATAAGGTTGGCGCCTCGCAGGTGTGCGAGATGAGCGGGTTTGCAGTTGGCGGTCACCATCACGCCGCGCTCCCGCACGTATCGCACACGCTCTGGAGTCATCACGCCTGCGACGACGCCCTTCCTGTAGTCGCTGATCACCAGTGCGCCGACCGTGTCGCGGATCCGATCTCGAAGTCGCTCCCAGAGAGCGGTTCGCAGATCCTCCGGCAAGGGCTTTCTCGACTCATGATCGACCCGAACAACCTGCTGATTGTGGGCGACGATGCGGGTCTTGGACGTCGTCGGCCGATCGGGATCATACAGGATACCATCGACAGGGATTCCCGCCGCCTGGAGGCGCCCCTTCAACAGCTCGGCTTCCCGATCGCACCCGACGATGCCGAACGCCTGCACATCCAGCCCGAGAGTCCGCAGGTTCACTGCCACGTTGGCCGCACCGCCCGGTGTGTACGTTCTTCGATCCGGATCGGCTTCGAGAACCGGCACAGGGGCTTCGGGAGAGATGCGCGAGACCATGCCGTAGATGTACTCGTCGAGCATCAGATCTCCGAGCACGACGACCGTTCTGCCCGCTGCCGTGGCAAGCCTGTCGAGCAGTGCGCTGCGGTCCATCAGCGGCGCCGGGCGAGGCTGGCCGCTTCGCGCGCCGCGTCCAGGAACACCCTTGCGAAGGATTGCATCCGCTGGGACAGCGATGCCCGAGCGTGCGCCTCCAGTTCATTATCCGGACCGGATCGGCCGCGCGCCCACACGGCGGCCAGCCGTTCGGAGAGATCGTGTGGATCGTCGACACGGAAGTACACACCTCCCGGCGGATCCTGTTCCAGATGGACGGGCAGATCGGAGGCCAGGACGCTCTTGCCCAGCGACTTCGCCTCCTCGATGCCGGTGTTCCAGCCCTCGAACCGCGAAGGCTGGAGCAGCGCTATCGACTGGCGCATCAGGGGCAATACGTGCGCGCGCGGAACGTACCCCAGCATGACCAACCTGTCGCGCATGCCGGCCCGCGCTATCGCCGCGAGGAGCTCACCGAAAAACGTCGGATTCCGGCTGTCATGCGCATTGCCGGAGCATGCGACGATGACGCCGGCCTCTCGCGCCGGCTCCATCTGAAGCGCCTCCAGAACTCGATGATGGTTCTTATGCGCCCAGAACTGGTTGGGCGTGTAGAAAAAACGGTCGGACAGATGGTATTCGTCGCATACCCATGCCGGATCGCGATCATAGATCCCATCGGGCATCGGCGAGACGAACCGGACGACTCGGGCCTTCGCTGCTGCCTCCGGAAAGAGCCGGGCGAGGTCGGCCTTCACCGCTTCGCTGCTCATGACGAGGACATCGGCGCTCAAGGCGATGGCCGCGGACGAATCATGAACCCGGGCAGCGCCCTCGGGCGAATAGGCCTCCGGAACGTGAGCATACTGGAAATCGGGAATCCATCCGACGAACGGGACCGGTCCGGCATCCGGAAAAACCTGCGTACCGAACAGCGCATCCGCCCCCCAGTCGCGCAGGGCCTTTTCCGTTGTCGACACGGCCCGCACCGGCAATCCGGACCTTCCAGCCCGGTTCAGCGCCCGTCGCCCGAGCGACAGGCCCGAACTGCCCGCAGGGATGACGATCAACTCGTCCGCCAGGTCGCCCACTCGGCGCGCATCGCCTGCGTCATCCCAGCTGATCAACCCCGTGACCGGCCGTTCCGGCTCCGGCAACGTCGCGAAAGCCGCCCGCAACAGCCGGTAGTACTCCAGCCCGCCTGTCCATTGCTCGCTCATCGGACCCAGGGCCAGACGGAAACGACGATGGCTCATGGATGCGCACCTCCGTTGACGAACAGGAACGAATACAGCCGCCCCGGGGTTCGATCGAAATGCGACATCCGCCTCAAATACGCCGAGAGCGCCGGCCTGCACGAGAGCGCGATTCGAGCCGCCATGGCGCCGATCTTCCGGCTCAGATTGGCGACCGCCTCCCCACGGATTCCCGCAGCCGTTTTCGGATAGTAGTTGATGACGGAATCGTAGGGGCCCAGGATATGACGGCATTCCAGACCCGCCGCGCTAGCCGCATCCTGGTATTCGTCCAGCCTGAATGCGTGCTCGCCGCCGTACATCGAATGGAGGGGATGGCTGCCCAGGAAGGCCTCGAGCTGCGCGTCATTGTCGGCGACGTGCTCCCGCGTTGCCAGCATCAGTCCGCCGGGCTTCAATACTCTGGCGCACTCCGCAAGGCCCGCGGGAAGGCTGCGAAAGTGATGCAGGGCCTGACGAGCGTAGACGGCATCGAAGGCGCTGTTGGCGAACGGAAGCGCTTCGGCTCCTCCGCCCGCAACCAGCAGCGTGCCCGAACCGACATCGAATGCAATGGAAGTCACAGCTCCCAGTCCTACGGTGGAGGAGAGGTCGGGGTCCATGGCCGCGACGGTGTGGCCGAGGCGTGCGAACGCGTAGGAGGCGATGCCGTTGCCGCAGCCGAGATCGAGTACCGTACGCGAACGCGTCGACCGTTCCATCTGGAGCAGCCGCACGACCGCACGGAACTCGTCACTCGCAGCGAACCGCCGTGCCTCGGCCAATACATCGTGGCCGAGATACGATTCCCGCACCACATGGCCAAGGCCCGGCTGCTTTCGAAGCCAGAGGACGGCCTCTTCCCAGGTAGCCTGCTCCGATCGCGTCATCATCGTTGATGATCAGAGCCGCTCGAAACTGCCCACAAGCGTCTCCATCCGTTCCCGCCAGTTATGGTCCCGCAGGGTGCGCGCCTGACCGGCGGAGGCCATCGCTTCGCGGCGCTCATTATCCGCCAGAAGGTTCGCCACCACCTCGGCGCATTCATCTGCCGATCGATAGTCCGCGACCTCGCGGCCAGCATCGAAGTAGTCGGACAGATTCGGCTTTGCATCGGTGACCAGGGCCGCGCCCACACCGGTCGCTTCGAAGAGGCGGAGGTTGTTGCAGTATGGTTCAATATCGCCATGGTGGTTAAGCGTAACTCTCGAGGCGGCCAGGATCCGATACATCGACAATCCCCAGGCCTTCCCCTGCACGCGCTCGCGAAGCGGGGATCCTGATGGCAGCGCCTCAGGGGTCGATGTCCAGATGCGCAGATCGGCGTGTCGCGCGACTCGTTCCAGCCATCCGATGCGGCTGGAGTGTACCCCGTGCAGAGATCCCACGAAACTGACGGGTATCGTTCGATCCGGCTCACCGAGCCGGTCCTGCACGCTCGGATCGAACGCCAGACGGTGGAGTTCCGCTCGTAGACCGCGCCTCTCGAACCGCTCGACTGTGGGCGGGAACGACGATATCGCAAGATCGTAGAGGCTCCAATCCCGATCCGGCAGGGGTGTGGCCGCGTGCTGCACCACGAGGCATCGGGTGAGCGGCCGGAGGGCGCGGACCATCGCGTCATCGATCGTGAAGGCGTTCTGATTGAGGATGACATCGGGCTGGAAGTCCCTGACCTGGGCGAGCAGCGCCGGCAGCTCCCAACCCTTATCCGGGACCCGGACCCGCCACGGCAGGACGCCGCGCCGCATCCGCCACACGGGGCGGCTCGGAGGCGGGAGCCTCACGCCGTGCTCACGCGCCCAGGCGCGTTGGAGCGGTCCGTTGTTAATATACAGCTCGCGCGCCTCATGGCCGAGTGCACGAAGATTGCGGCTGTAGAAATCGGCGACGCTGAAGAGGCTGTCGTATCTGGCTCTGAGCTGGTCGTCATAGGAGCGGGACGCAAGGCCCGGTTCGCGCCCATAGAGGTCCGAGAGAAACTCCGGGTAATCCGTGTTAACGATAAGGATGCGCACGTCGGGTCAGACGGATGGAGTTCCGGAAGCGTTCCAGGACTCCAGCTGGCCGCACACCTGCCCCAGCCGTTCGAGACGGTAGGAGGCGTGCTCCCAGATGTAGTTGGGCAAAGCCGGATAGCGGCGTCGATCCCGTATAAGGGCGGCTCCGGCGATATCGAGGGCGAAGCCGAGCGCAATCCTGAGCATCTTGAAGCGGAGCCGAAGCGCTCCAGCGCCGGGTACCGGGTCGTTGGCGCTGCATCGGTACCCGTACAGCCCGCCGAGAAACCGTCGCCGGATGATCCATAGGACGCTCATCTTCTCGGGGCGAACCAGGTGGTCGACGCGAAGGCCGGGCTCGATGTGGATCGCGTCGGGTCCGAAGCGTTCCCGAAGCCGGTCCTGGAGCGCGGTCTCCTCGCCATACGCCATGGTCATCCCCGTCATACCGAGCTCAGGATCGAAGCCGCCGACATCCTCGAGCGCGTCCTTCCGAATGACCATGTTCATGCCAGACAGCGAACGGCCGATCAGAGGTCCTCGGTCTGAACCGAAGTCAACCGAACCGTAGGCGTCACGGAACCAGACCGGCCTCGGCGTCATATAGAACGCTCCCGCAGGCCCGCCGAACATGACCGGATGGACCTCGCGGATAACCCGGAGCGCCGTCGAGACCCACTCCGGCGGCAGTTTGCAGTCGTCGTCCACATAGGCGACGTACTCGCCCCTGGCCTCTCGATAGCCCCTGTTGCGGGCGTGGGACAGGCCGACCTGTTCCTCCCGGATGCACCGGAGGCCGGGAATGCGGCCCGCAAACGGTCGTACGGCGGCGGCGATGTCTCCCGGCGAAGCGTTGTCGATCACGAGCGCTTCATAGGCCTGAGCCGGGGCGTCCTGTTCCGCCAGCGTGCTCAGGACCTGAGCGACGAGGTCCGGGCGGTTATAGGTGCAGATGACGATGGAGAGCGAGAGTATCTCGCCGTTACCGTCCGACACGCTCGAGGCCTTCCTCAATCCACTCAGTCGTTTCGCGGACCATCTTCTCCGGAGCGAACTCCGTCCGAATCCGCTCGCGACCGATCTCGCCCATGTGCCGTCCCATGCCGGGATCTTCCATCACGGCGAGGATCGCCCGGGCCATCGCTTCGGCATCATCCGGCGGCGTCAGGATCGCGCATCCTTCATCGCCAACGGCCTCCCGGATGCCCGGAATGTCCGTTCCTACCACAGGCAGCCCGGCTGCCATCCCCTCAAGGACGCCGTTGGGAACCCCCTCCCAGCGGGAACTGAATACGCAGCAATCGGAAGCCGCAAGAACACTGGGGACGTTGTCACTCCAACCGAGGAATCGAACTGATCGGCCCAAGTCAAGCTCAAAGGCGAGTGCCTTAAGTGCCGTACCCAGGCCAGCGTCAAGACCTGGCAGTATTAGAAGGAGCCTATCCGGTGCACATCGAGCGCGATCGAGTACGATCCTCCATGCACGCAGCAATGTTGGATGATCTTTGAAGGCATGGAGATTAGCCGCCATGCACGCGAGCCACATGTTATCTGTCAGTCCGTTATCGGATCGCCATATGGTACGCTGCGGAATCGAGTTCGGGATCTCGACACCGTTGTGAATGACCCTGATGCTCTCTAGGGGAGCGCCAAGCGTATTCGCAAGGAAACCGGCGCCGTGTCGCGAGTTTGATGCGAACCACGGCGTCGAACGCACCGCTAGTCTCTCCCAGCGAGGTTCCACCCGTTGGCGACCTTCGTCGCGTTGATTCCACATACAGAGGCGTGCACCCGTCAGACGCCAGATGAGTCCACTCGCGATATTCGGGCGCATGGTGTAAGGCAGCAAAACGGTCGGCCGGAACGCACGCAGTTGTCTCGCGAGCCTAAGGAGACTCGCAATACGGCGGCGCCTGCCGTTATCCCACTCAAGCTGGTGCACGACCCATGGAACACCTCGTTCTTCACACCACTCCGCGCCTCCGGCCGACAGGTGGAACGCAGCTACCACCGGACGTACTGAACACAGCTGTCGATACCCCACGGCTAGGTAAAGGCTCTGTCTTCCCGCCCCTGCTAGGCCTAGTCCGTTCGGTAGAATGACTATATCGTACTGGTCACGCATTGTCAGTACCGGAACCTGTCAATTCGGGTGTTTAGGCGCTCGCGCAGCGAACGCCAGTAAGCACCCACAACGCTTTCTTTAGCTGGGGCTTTGTGCACGGACACTGAATACGGCTCGTCCTCAAGAAACCCACGCCGCCGGTAATCAACGACTATCCCGTGACGCTCGAACAAGGGCACTACAGCGTCTCGCACCCACTTGCCGCGAGTAATCCCTCTGTGATCAAAAGGGTAGACCTGTCTGCCCGATATGGTAAATACGTGCCTGTTAACAGTCAACATCCTCTTGCGGGTCCTGCGCCCTCGAATGTGACTCGTCTCCTCAAA
Organism: Chthonomonadales bacterium; assembly: GCA_013360745.1. Classification (GTDB taxonomy): domain Bacteria; phylum Armatimonadota; class Chthonomonadetes; order Chthonomonadales; family CAJBBX01; genus JABWBA01. The sequence goes on from JABWBA010000024.1 coordinate 28,199, forward strand.
CATCCACGGGCTGTCAGTTGGCCGAACGTACCGGTAAAAATCGAGCCGGTTCCACAATCCAGGTTGAAGACAGAAGCGGTACCGAGCCGCTACATCCACTTCCCACAGCAACGGGTGTTCAGTCAAATGGAACGGACCGTGGCTTCCTCGCGGGGACAGTCCAATCTGCATTGTGTCTTGGTGTGTCCAGCTCGTCTGCGACATAAAAGCCGCGAACTCGGCTATTGTGTCGCGTTCCACTTGATCTTCGAGAAAGAAATCCTCCTGAAGGTAGAGGACTATGGGCGTCGTGATCGTCTCCAGGCACATGCGTAGGCGTGTGCCCCACGGGAGCTGTCGCCCCCGATGAAGACCCGTCTGCACGCATCTCAGCGCTAGCGAGGACCAAGAGAAGTCCTTGCAGTCAGTCAACAGGACTATTTCGCATTCGTTTGGTGACCAGTACTTCTCAAAGAGGTGGAAGAAAGGAGGCCAGCAGTCCTCGTACGCATCACACGAACTTACGACAATCGTGACTAGATCATCGAGTGCCACGGACACTAGCACCTCCATTCCGTCGCGCCCAGGCCATAGGGCTGCGTCATATGGGGAACCTTCTTGGGACGCAGGACTATATTCAATGCCACTCTGTGCTTACTGAGTTCCGGTAGATGCATGCGACGCGCATCCGCCTGCCTCTCCGCGCCGCCGAGCAAGAGACCGTTTAGGACGAAAACGAAGCGGCGGGGCGATGGTCGAGCGGGTGGCATAGAACGGGAGGTCATGGGGCCTGTGCAGCCACATCCAGCCCCTCGCACGGCCTCGGCTCGAACAGCCTGTCGGCGCCGGCTTCGAGCAGGGCCGCGCGCACGCGGTCCGGATCGGTCGTCAGCGCCAGGATCGTGCCGCCGCCGCCCGCTCCGGCCAGTTTGGCTCCGAAGGCCCCTGCCGAACGTGCGGCTTCGATGAGCCGTTCGTTGGCCGGACCGGACCCGCCGAGATCCGCCACGATTCGATGGTTCTCGTTCATCAACGCTCCCAACCGCCTCCAGTCGCCATCCAGCAGGGCGCGCTTGCCGAGCCGGGCCAGCCGCGCGATCTCCTCATAGCCCTCGATTACGGCCCGATCACCCTCGAGCCATCTGTCCCGAGGCGAGCGGTGCACATCGCCGCTGTGGTGCTTGATGCCGGTATGCGCGGCGATCAGCGGCAGTTCCGGCACATACGCGGCCAGCGGCTCCACGGTCGCCAGCGGCTCGTCCTCGGCCTGTTCGAGGCTGGCTTTACCGCGGCAGTCGATGAGGCTCAGGCCGCCGAACACGGCCATGTGCGCATCCTGATAGCCGCACAGCACGCCCAGGCTCCGGTACTCCACCCTGCGCGCCATCTCGGCCATCGCCCAGGGGTTGAGGCCCCAGCCGTACCGGCGGTCCAGCGCTCCCACGGCCGCGGCGATGAGGGCCGCCGAGCCGCCCATCCCCGCCTGCACCGGAACATCGGTGCTCAGCTCCATCCGGAAGCCCGCATCCGGCCCGATGCCGAAGTGGCGCAGGATCGCCCGGCCCATATCGAGCCGATCCCCCGCCGGCTGCAGATCCGCCTCCCCGGCGATCATCAGCTCGGCCCCGCCGCAGGCGACCGTCAGCCCCTCTGCCGGGCGCAGCGCGCACTTCGCCCGCTCTTGCGTCGTGACGCTGATCACCGTCCCGCCGTACATGTCCGTCGGATTGCCGATGATCCCCACACGACCGGGGGCTGAACACAGGATCACACCGCCAACCCTCATCCCTTATCCTCGTTGATCTTCGGCATACCAACCATGGACCGTTTCGCCAGCGATGCCAGCACCCGAAGCAGGCCCACGTCTCGGAGCAAGCCGGGCCATGCGCGGATGGCGCGACGATAATGGTACCACGCCTCTCTCCAATCACCCCGCTCATACGCCGCGAAGCCGGCGGCACACACCTCCCGAACATAGCCCCGAAGCTTTGCGCGGGCGATCTGGACCCCGTCCTGATAGGCCCGCTCGCAAGCGTCACAGCCCGGGTGCATCCTCCGGAGCTTTCGGAGCACCCGGATCCGGTTCGCGTACATCAGCTCTCCGTGTCGCGACAGCTGCTCGGGGAACGAACGGTACTCCGCCAGCGGCTCATCGAGACAGACCGTACGATATTGGTCCGCAATCCTGACCCAGAGATCCCAATCATCGCAACCGCGGATCGTAGGGTCGAACCCGCCGGCGTTCAGGGCGGCGTCCCGCCGAAACATCGTGTTGTTCGTGCCGATGTGGTTCTCCCTCTTCCACTCATGCACTCCGAACCGATCCGGGTCGGGCGGTGCGCTCTCTCGCAGCCGCTCCCCCGCCTCATTCATCACGTAATAGGGGCCGGTGACAATCGCCACCTCTGGATCGGAGAAGAGTGGCGCCTGCCGTTCCAGCTTATGCGGCAGCCAGCGGTCGTCGTGGTCCAGCAGGCCAATCAGCTCACCCGATGCTCGCTCCAACGCCAGCTGCCGCGCCGCCGAAGTCCCCCGATTGCGCTGCTGCAGGAACACCACCCGATCGCCGAAGCTCCGGATGACGTCAGGCGTTTCATCTGTCGAACCGTCGTCCACTGCGATCACTTCCACATGAGGATACGTCTGGCTCAGCGCGCTCTCGATAGCCTCCCCGACGAAACGAGCCTTGTTATAGCAGGGGATGATGACGGAGACCACAGGGACGGCGCTCATATTCGCGCTCCCCCCAGAGAGCGTCGAAGCCGTCGGACGGCTCGAGCCGCGAGTCGTCGACCCCTCTGGACGGCTCGGCGAAGCGTCAACGCCCCCGCAGAGGGACCTGCGGACCCGGGCAGAGACCGCATAACGTCATCGAGCCTGGCTGCAACCATCGATTCGCTGCAGGTGGCCTCAATGAGCCGTTGGCCCATCAGTCCGAGCTCCCGATACCCATCCGGCGAGGATAGCGTCGATATCGTATGCGCGGCGAGCTCTTCAGCCGTGGACCCGATGAGGACCTCACTTCCGTGCCGGGCGCCCAGACCCTGAATGCCGAACGATGTCGTTACAACCGGCACACCGGCCGCCATCGCCTCAACAACCTTGCCTTTCATCCCTGCTCCGTACCGAAGCGGCGCAATCGATACCATGGCGGCATCAAGGAATGGCGCCGTATCCGGCACGCGCCCCATCAGCCGAATCCCCGGCTGATCGGCCAACGCAACAACCTCAGGTGGCGATGCGCCACCTACGACCGTTAGTTTGGCGTCCGGAACCGTCGCCAGCACGCGAGGCCACGCCTCCGAGACGAACCAGAGCAGGCCGTCAACGTTCGGCCTGTGCTTGAATCCCCCAACAAAGAGGACCTCACGGTCACGCAGGCGATCCGCCCGAACGGATGTGCGATATAGCAGCGGGACGACCATTATCGGTGTAACAACCGATTCCTCGCGGAGGAGATCGCGGTCCTCGCAAGTATGAACGACGAGTCCATCAACTCCAGCATATGTCTCCAGCTCTCGAGCCTTCTGCTCCTCGCGGTTCGCCGGTTGCATCACGCCGAGCTGCCGTGCCGCTTCGCTGCGAGCGAAATGCACATCGCGCGTGTGCACGACCGTGCTCGCCCATGGTTGGCGCTCGTGCACGATGGCCATGTTCCACCATGCGCTATGCCAGAACTCGAACATCACCACATCGAACGGGCGCCGCCATAGCAAATCGCCCACGCTCAAGTCCGATTCACCGGTAAGATCGATTCCACTATCCCGAAGCGCCCCCTCAGCCTCTTCCCGCCCATCATTGCGGAACGCGAACAGGGCGACATCATGGCGTCGGCTCAGAATGCGCAGAGTCTCGACGAGCTGACGGTCGCCAGCGTTCCCGGTATAGACCGGATACGAAGGTGCGACTACGAGGATGCGGCGACAAGGCGAGTCCGTACCGCCACGGCTCACTATGCCTATCGACCTCGCACCGTTCGCTGCATCCTGGCGAACCCAGCGATCAGGAGGCGACGAAGGAAGACGGCAATACTGAGCAACGCGGCTCCAATGTAGCAAAATATCCGGAGCGCGCGCCTGTTCCGACATGATGTATCGAGGACGCCTTGCGCCGACGACGATTGGCACGCCATCCGGAATGCCCCTACCTCGTTCCGGCGTATCCGTGCGTAGAGCGCTTCTCCCCATGCGTCGCCTAGCTTTCGTACAGCCCTGCCAGCCGTGTATCTATCCGGCATCGCCCGAGCGTTCGCAACCCCCTGCCCTCGGGTGCGACGAAAAAACCAGGACTTGTTCAGGCGATCCTCCGATACGTGGTGAACCACCGAGGCGCCGGGTACGTACAGTACAGCTCCTCCCGCATTGCGGATCCGACGGGCAAACTCCACTTCCTCACCGCCGATCAGCGCCTGATCCACGTACCCGAGCGCAGGATCGAACCCACCTACCGATAGTCCGATGTCGCGGCGCACCGCGAAGTTGCCGCCGCGGATCTCCGTCGTCGTACATACCGACTTCCCGAGGTCGAAGTATCCGAGATAAGCATCGAAAGAACGGTCGAGCCACGCCGGCCGCGTTTCTGGGTAACCGACCGTGATCCGGCCGCCTATACACGCCACGCTCGGGTCCTGCATCGCCTCGAGTATAGCCCGTATCCAGTTCGGCTCGGCAGTTGCATCATCATCGATATAGGCGACAACGGCGAACCGCGCCTCCCGTAAGCCTCGATTGCGGGCATGGGACAAGCCTATCGTCTCCTCTCGAACATATCGGAGGTGCGCTACTGATTCCGCTAGAGACGCGATCAGTGCTTCGGTGCAGTCTTCTGAGGCGTTGTCGATGACCAGGATCTCGTTCGCCCCGGGCTTCTGTGATTCCAATGAACGGAGACACGCCTCGAGCGTATCCGCTCGGTTGCGCGTGCAGATGATGACAGACACCGTCAGGCCGTCCGTCACCCGGCCATTTCTCCGATGAACCCGGCCGTCGTCGAGAGGTTCGTCTCCGGATCAAAAGCCGTCGAGATCCGTTCACGGTTCGCTCGTCCTACGGCGGTTGCAGCGACCCGGTCGCAGAACGCGGATTGTATTATATCTGCGAGGCCCACAGGATCGCCGAGGGGCGCTAGGCCGAGCGGAGTGACCACGCCAAGGACATCGCGGATACCAGCAATATCAGTCCCGACTACGGGCAGACCCATGGCCATCGCTTCCAGCACAGCGTTCGGACTGGCCTCGCTGCGCGCGCTATGCACCGCGAGATCCGCGGCCGCTAACAGGCGCTCTGGATCCGGCGCCGCCCCAAGAAACCGAACGTTGCGACTGGATAGCCCGAGGTCAAACGCAAGTAGCCTGAGAGCAGTACCTGGACCATAGTCCCGTCCGGCAAGCAGCAAGACGCTATCGCGAAGCCGCTCTCGAACGAGTGCCCAGGCACGGATCAGCGTCTCATGATCCTTCGAGTCGGAGAGATGAGCGATCATCACCGCGACCTTGGCGTCGGATGCGAGGCCCAGCGCGCGTCGCGCCTCGGCCCTGTCTGGTGGTGTCTCCGGTCCGAAGACTGCATTCCGGATCACTCGTCTTGGGCGGTGAGCGGGCAAGTCATGCTCCTGAGTCAGCCATTCGAGCCCGACATCGCTGTTGGATAGGAATCCTGACATCGAGCTGACAGCCCGATGTTCCAGACGCCTGCCCATTCGGTGGAGGCCAACATCTCGCTGGTTCCAGATGCAGGCGCGTGCGCCCGTCCAACGCCACACGTTGCCGCAAAGGACGTTCGGTGGATTTGTGTATGGTAACAGGACGTCTGGCTGCGCCTGCCGGAGGGCGTGGCTGAGCCGCAGCATCCCTACCAGTCTGCCGCGGCGCGACCTGCGCCAGCGAACGGGCACGCTCCGACAAGGGATCCCTCTGGCCTTGCAGATATCCACGATCCTCCCGGGCGTGTCGATGCCCCAGATCTCGACATCGGCCCCACAACGATCATGCAGGTAGTCTGCGAGGTAAAGACCTTGCCTTTCCGCTCCGCCGAGTTCCAGCGACTGCTGCACCAGGACCAGCTTCAGCCCAACGAGTATCGGAGGGCCCACTTTATCCGCCTAGCCGGACCAGGAAGTCCTCGACCTGGGCATCTTCGGGCCATATGTGCCCCGGATGCCATACGAGGTCCCTGTCCCAGTGGCCCGGGCAGTGCTGGACGGCCCATGAGACATAGGTGTAGCTCACCTCGCCAACGACTGCCTCGCTCCCGCGCCAGAGACCGTCGATAGCACAGCTCTGGGCGCACAGACGTTTGGTCGTCTCGAACGCAAGACGGATGAACGCCGGATCGATCTGCGTATGCTCGTAGTCGATCTTGCCGCTACCGCTGGCTCGAAAGTCCTGATCCCGGTTCCATCGCCTGAAGCCGAAGGCCCTATTCCCAATAACCGTGATACGAGTATCGTGCGCGTTGTTGGGCAGGTACTCCTGAAAGAGAACGTAGTTTCGATGGACCTCCCACGGCAGGCCAGCAGGCTCTGGAGCTGGAGGGTAGCCGCGACGCACGAGACGCCATGCGGCCCGGATCCGTGCCCATCTTGATGGCCAGGGGCCGGGAGCTTCATCTCCGAGAGAGCGGACACCGCTGCTGAACAGGGCCTCAATCCAACGTACGGCGGTGGCACGGGTATCTATAAGGCGTACGTTCTCCGATCCTGCTCCGGACCAGAGTTTGAGCACGAGTGGGAACTGCGCGGATGAGAGCCACTCCAGGGCCTGATCGCGGTCGAAGAACACCGACGTTTGGGGCGTCGGGATGTGGAGGGCCTCCAGCAGAAAGGCTTGGGCAAGCTTATCATCATAGTGCCAGCACGTCTTCTGGTCCGGGTACACAGCTAGCCCGAGCTCTCGCTCAACCACAGGCAGCAATCTGCGCGCGATCTGCCTGTGTTCAGGCAGGTGCCCGTGGCGCCACATGAATCCGGCACAGCCTCGGAGCTGCGACACGATGTCCGGCCGGCGGACATCGACCCAGCGGACCTCGTGTCCGGCTGCATGGAGGGCGCGCGCCCATCGGGGAGCCGACGCGTCGTCCCGACCGTAGTTATCTGGTTGGATGGCTACAACCATGCCGTGATTCTCCGGCGAACAGCCGAGACAGCTCGAGGAAGGATCCCGCTTTTACGGCGCCTCCTCGCCGACGGCCATGGAGCGTCAGGCACGCCCGAGATAGGAGAGGACTGATACCAGTAGGCCATCCTCCCTCTTTGTAGTTCGGAACGGAAGGATGGCTCTCGCCGTGCTACCGCCTGATCCGGATTGGCGATCCGGTAGGTTGCAATGGAGTCCGAGAGCGCCTGGATGTCCACGGTCATGTCTCCCCGATCGACCACCACCAGCTCCGTTTGAGGTCTCCATTTGGTGCAGTTCAGGCGTAAAAGGCGTACGTGGATGCCGCCCGAACTTCTACGGATCTCGAACTCAGGAGCAATCGATTCGCGATTGGCTGGAGTCTGGTGCTGAATGTCCCGATACAGGACACCATTTCGGTCCGAGGCGACCACTTGCACATCGGGAAATACCAGATTGCCCAGACCGTAGAAGACCCATGTGTTGTGGATCTGCTCGTATCCCTGAATGACGTGCTGGTGACATCCTACCACGATCTGTGCGCCAGCTTCTGCGGCTACCATCGCTAGCTGCATCTGTTCGGGAACAGGATAGTGCGCCTGTTCCAGCCCCCAGTGCAGGAACGCTATGACCGCATCAGCCTCCTCACGCGCCGCAGAGACCGTACATCGAAGCGTCTCCAGTCCTAGAGGCATCACGCCCGGCGTCGTCGGTGTAGCAAGATGCGCCGGATTGGTTGACGGACAACATAGCCCGACGATGGCAACCCGTATTCCGCCAACACTCAGAAGGGCGGGACGCGCCGCCTCGTGCGAGGTCTGGCCGAACCCGGTGCACTGTATCCCCATGGCATCCAGAGCAGCCCGCGTATCAGAAGCCCCTCCGATCCCGCAATCGAGGACGTGGTTATTCGCAAGAACTGCGGCGTCGAGAAATGCCAGGTTGTCTGCGATCTCAGGCGTGATACGGAGCGAGGCCCATTTGCTGGGATCCGCGGGCTGCCGGTGAGTGATCGCGACCTCCACGTTACCGACCAGCACGTAGGGCACGCTATCGCGGCACAAGACGGATCGTACCTTTCGCAAGGCCTGCTGGCCGACAGACCCGTCCGCACTCAAGCATATGTCGCCAACTGTGACAACCCGAACACACGAATCGGTCTCGGCGCCATCCTCCCGCATGTTACCCATCGACCTGTGCCCTGTCACGCCCTGCGAATAGCCGACCCAGCGCTTGTGAGTACGCTTCGAGGACTGCGGATTGATCCGCAGTGCAGCGGCGAAATCCGTCTGCGGCCGCCGCCCTCCATGCGGGATCCGCTCCCGACTGAATGAGCGCTCGAATCGCACCGTCTAGTTCGTCAGGCCATCGGAGGGTCTCTGGGATCACAATACCTGTTCCTGATGACTGAAGATGGTCGATGTAATCGGCATGCGCGCCCGTCGTTAGGACAGGGAGGCCAGCCGCCATATAGTCCTGCAGTTTGGAAGAGTTCACCACGGTATTCATTGTATGTCGGTGCCGCGGGAATACCGCAATATCGCAGGCCGAGAGGTAATCGCCGAGAGTCTCGGGAGGGACGCATAGTACGATCGCCGGATAACGCTGGTCTTCAGAAGCGAGATGCTCGCGGGCAAGCGCATGATCATCTCGAGGTACCATACAGACGAGGCGGGTCCCATATCCACGACTCTGCATCCAGGCGACCATTCGGACCAGATCCGGGAACCGTTGCCAAGCGCATCTGACGTTCCCGACATACGCGACGACACAATCCGAACCAACCTGGAGTTGTTCACGTATACGCATCCGAGAGTTATTGATAAAGGTGATCCCGGTATCGATCGGATCAGGGCATAAGAGGTACGTAGCCTCGTTCGTGCGTTGTTGCCATAAACGAATATGCTCCTGGCTGACCAAAGCGGTGGCATCTACAGCCTCGACCTGACGGCTATCTGCAGCCACAAACGCATTGAACCGCTCACGCTGCCGGTCGGTAGGATGGTCGAGCGGGCCGTCTGGTAACGAGTATGTCGACGCATACAGATCTTCGTATGCTCGATCTCCCTCCATCTCGTAGACGACTCTCACCGACCGCCGGAATGCCCGTGCGAGCTTGCGGCCTCTTAGAGCACCCCAAGGCGAACAACGCCGCACCTGCACCACCACGCCAGATGACGACATCGAACCCAACATCACCAGTCGTGCCGTAACCCAATCTCTCGCCCTCGTGCTTCCTACAACAACGAGCCGTACCCCATGTCGAGCCCAGGTCGACTTACAAGCCTCCGATGCATCCGCGTAATCACTGCGAGTCATGATCGCCAGACAACGTGTTTGCCACCCATACCGCGCAAGGACCTGCATTTTCCGTTCGTATACATGAGCGTGACGCCACGCTTCAGGGCTTACCATATAAAGGAACGTGCGTTTTGGCTTGCGAGCCACGTAAATCCCTCCCTGACTTGGTCAGGCTCTCGGCATCTTTCGTTCTGGAGCGTCTCCTCGACCCGCGTGCAACAGGACTACCTCACCTCTCGGTGCGCCTACCGTTCCCAAGGCCGATGTAGAGTAGAATACCCACGTGAAGCAACACAGTGCAGCGCTCCGGCGACTCAATGCAATCCCCATAGTACGCTCAGGGATGCGTGCGCTGTTTCGAGCCACCGTCCGAACACCTTCGATCATCGTCGGCGACACCAATGACCGATTTCTCCGGTGGGGCTGGTTCACAGTCGATGCGCGTCAGCCATGCGACATCGAAGTAGATATCCGTCACCGGGCACTGCCGTTTTCGGATAACTTCGTGGCGCGAATCTATGCCTCACACGTACTTGAGCACCTGAACGATGCGCAACTGACGCACTTTCTCGGAGAGGCGTACCGCGTGTTACGTCCCAACGGCGTGATTCGCATTGTTGTTCCCGACCTACAGCTGTTTGTTGAGTCATACTTGCGTGACGGGCTTGAACTCCACTTTGATCGTCCTGCGTCTACCGAAATCTGCGGAGTGTCCATCCGCGATGGCCTCCGCTCGTCGATCGCAGCCGGGAAAGTGGATCCTGATGCGCTTCTGCCGCACAATGGTCTCGTCGCTGTAGTCGCGAGCTTCACTGATGGCACGCCACCGCTAACGGTTCCGCGTGCTGAGTTCGATGCGCACTTCTCGGTAAGTGATCTGGACACATTCGTAACCTGGGCTGTCGGGTTGCGCCCAGCGGGCCACGATGATGACCTTGGCCATCGCAACGGCTTCACGTACCGCCGCCTTGCTGATTTCCTGCGCCGCGCAGGTTTCTCGAACGTTTGTCGAGGGTTTTACAACGATCCGTTCGCGCAATCGGACTTTGCCGGTCTCGATCTTGCGGATAAACAGCATATCTCTCTGTATGTATGTGGTGGTAAGCGATAGCCTTAATGTAATACTGCTGCGCTGGCCGGGCTGTCGCCCGCATTGCGCGGTGTCGTGCCTTAGTCAGCACTCTACTCGGTCGCAAGTTCAACGGTTTCCCAGCCGGGCTCGTGCATTATTACGCTGGGCCAGGTCACGCCACGGCGTTCCAGTAGGGTGTTGGAGTGGCTGACAGAGATGGTCATGGCTATGCCGCGATTGTCTAGGACGGATGACATGGGATCAACAATGGACGGGTGAAGCCCATACTCGCCTGGTCGTAGGAAGCTCGCAGGCACCCTCAGCTGTGCCCGATACACGCCACGTTTGCGGTGTCCCCATATCTCGGTTTCTGCATCATACCGCCACCATACGTACATACCCTCACCATCTACAAATCCACAGGTGACGTAGGCGTTCTGGTTCGCCCGGTTCACCACGTAATCAATCTCGATACGGAACTCGCCGGCGATTGGAACCATCGCACGGAGCGGTTCTCCATCCGATGCGGTTGCACGTAAGGCTATCAGCGACATGTCCGAACGATCGTTGCGTGTGAACGACACGGTCGCTAGGCCATTGTTGGATGGATCATCATCGGTCGGGCGCGTGAACTCGACGTACCGCTGAATGGCTTCCTGAACTGGCATAAGGCCAATCCACGCACCCGCATGCACAAGTCCCACCCGCCCGCACAACGACCTCACGCTCGCCATATTATGACTCACAAACAACACCGTCCGCCCTTCCCGCGACACCTCTCCCATCTTGCCGAGGCACTTCTTCTGGAAGGCGGCGTCGCCGACGGCGAGGACTTCGTCGACGATGAGGATCTCGGGGTCGAGGTGGGCCGCGACGGCGAAGGCCAGGCGGACGTACATGCCGCTGGAGTAGCGCTTCACGGGCGTATCGATGAACTTCTCGATCTCGGCGAAGGCGATGATCTCGTCGAGCTTCCTCGATACTTCGCGACGGGTCATGCCCAGGATGGCGCCGTTGAGGTAGGTGTTCTCCCGTCCGGTCAGCTCGCCATGAAAGCCAGTGCCCACCTCAAGCAGGCTGCCGACTCGTCCCTTCATCTTTACGGCGCCGCTGGTGGGCGATGTGACGCGGGAGAGGATCTTGAGCAGAGTGCTCTTGCCGGCTCCGTTGCGCCCGATGATGCCGAGGACTTCGCCCTGCTTCACCTCGAAGCTGACATCGCGCAGCGCCCAGAACCGCTCGCCGAGCTTCGCCTTGTCCTCGCTCTCGCCAATCTTGGCCAGCGGGTCCTCGCCGCCCCGCTTCATGGCCCACCAGCGCTCGAGGTCGGCGCGCAGCGTCCCACCTCCGATGAGCCCGAGGCGGTATTGCTTGGAGAGGTGTTCGACGCGGATGACGGTCATGTTAGCTGAGAGCTGAGAGCTGAGAGCTGAGGGCTGAGAGCTGAGGGCTGAGAGCTGAGAGCTGAGAGCTGAGGGCTGAGAGCTGAGGGCTGAGAGCTGAGAGCTGAGGGCTGAGAGCTGAGGGCTGAGAGCTGAGGGCTGAGAGCTGAGGGCTGAGAGCTGAGGGCTGAGAGCTGAGGGCGGAGAAGTCATGTTAGCGCGACAGCCTGCTGCGGCGTAGGGCAGATAGCATGCGCGCGATGGTTTCTGCTTGTGTGCGCAGTCGGTCATAGTCATGCGCATTCATATACCCCAGATTGAGGGCGATGGTGGCTTGACACACCGTCTCCATGAGGGAACCGTAGGCTATCTCCATGAACCGGGCGAAGTCCACGGCAGTGTAGCGTCCCGCTCCCTCGGCGATGTTGGAGGCAACCGAGACCGCCGCTCGGCGCATCTGTGCCTGCAAGCCGAAGCGCTCGGCCTCCGGAAAACCGGCGCTGACTACGCAGATGCCTTGCGCCCACTCTATCGCCTTCTTCCATACGTCCAGCCTTTCATGCCGAAACCCCGCTCCCTCCTCCTCCATATCCCTCAGCCCTCAGCCCTCAGCCCTCAGCTCTCGCCTACACCGTATCCATAAAATCCCGCTCGACGCGCTTGAAGAGGATGATGCCGACGAAGAGGACGGAGGCGGCGAAGGCGGCGCTGTACCAGAGCTGGACCGGGGGGCAGGTGGCGACGCCGAGGACGCCGCGGCGCCAGGTCTCAATGACCGGGGTCATCGGGTTCCAGAGCATCACGGATCGGAGCCGACCCGTGACCATGGATAGCGGGTAGACGACGGGTGTGGAGTACATCCACAGGGCGACCAGGAACCCGAGGAGCTGGGTGAGATCTCGGTAGCGGGTTGTGAGCGAGGAGATGATGATCCCCGTCCCCACGCCCATAACCATGGCGATGAAAGCAAGGATGGGAAGCGTGAAGAGCCAGGCCGAGGGCCGGACGGTTGCGCCGGTAAGGGTGAAGTATAGATAGAACAGCATCAGGACGATCAACTGAATGCTAAAGGAGATCAGCTTCGATATGGTATTGGCTAGCGGCGTCACCAATCTCGGGAAGTAGACTTTGCCGAAGAGACCGGCATTGCCAGTGAAGGTGCTCGCGTTGCCATTGAGGCAGTTGGAGAAGAGGATCCACATGAGGGATCCGGTCATGTAGAACAGGACGGGCGGAACATCGTCGGTCGGGAGCCGGGCGATCTTGCTGAAGACGACTGTGGAAAGGATCGTCGCGGTTAGCGGCTGGATGAAGTGCCACGCAGGCCCGAGGATGTACTGCTTGTAGGCCGCCACGAAGTCGCGCCAGACAAAAAGAAAGACGAGGTCCCTGTAGCGCCAGACCTCACCGAGGTTGAGGTCGAGGAGATGGCGTTGGGCGCGGATGATTGTGGTCCATCCCCCCTCGTCGGGGCCGAGCTCGGGCAGCGACGAGTCGGCGCCCGGCCCGGGGGATTGCGCCAGGGACGGGGTGGGCACGGCTTCGGAAGTGGTTGGGTTAGGAGCCAAGAGCTGAGAGCCGAGAGCTGAGAGCGGAGAGCGGGCGGCGAGGAGTCAGGGGCATGCAATCAGCCCCTGTACTCGTGTTTTGAACTGCTCGGTATCGAATCGGCGGGCGTTGGCCGCGATGGCTTTATGGTCAAAGGTCATGGTTTCACAGCGCTCGACGGCTTCGCACAGGGCATCGACCGTCTGCGGACGGAAGAGTATACCCGTAGTCTGGTCGATCTGTGAGTCGAGGGCGCCGCCGGCGCCGTAAGCGATCACCGGTCGGCCGCAGGCGTTGGCCTCGACGGGGGCGATGCCGAAATCCTCTTCGCCGGGCATGAGGAAGGCGCGCGCGCCGCTGATGAGCTCGGGCAGTCGTTCGTTGGGGACCCAGCCGAGGAACTCGACGTTGGGGCCGGCCTTGCGCCGGAGATCGGCTGCCTGACGGCCCGTGCCGACGACCTTGAGGGGGAGGCCCAGGCGGGTGAGGGCTTCGACAGCCATGTCCATCCGCTTGTAGGGGACGAAGCGGCTGACGGCGATGTAGTACTCGCCCCGCCGCTCGCAGAGGGTGAAGCGGCTTGTATCGACTGGGGGCGGGATGACGACGGCGTCGCGGCGGTAGAACCTGGCGATGCGCTGCTGGACGGCGGTGGAGTTGGCGATGTAGGTATCGACGCGAGAGGCGGAGACCTGATCCCACAGGCGGAGATAGTGAAAGATGACGCGGAGGGCGAAGCCGGCCCGGGCGGCCCGCTCGCCCTTGAGGTAGGTGTCGGTCATCCATACATAGCGCATGGGGGCGTGCATGTAGCAGACGTGCCGGGTGTGCGGCTGGGTGATGACGCCTTTGGCGAAGGCGGAGGAGGAGCTCAGGACGAGGTCGTAGCCGCTCAGGTCGAAGCTCTCGAAGGCGGCGGGATAGAAGGGGAGCATGAGGCGATGGAGCTTGCGGCGCATGGGCCAGCGCTGAAGGCTGGAGGTGCGGATGTCCCAGGCCCTGTATTCGGGCGGCATGACGGCGGGATCATAGACGGAGGTATAGATGGGGGCGTCGGGATAGAGGGCGTGGAGAGCCTCGACGACCTTCTCGGCGCCACCCATCTGGACGAGGAAGTCATGGACGATGGCGACGCGCATGGTGCAGGAGCGGGGGGTCTGGCCTAGCCGACCCGAACGACGGTCTCAGTCTCGAGCGATTCGATGGCGGCGGCGATGACGATCTGGGCCGCCAGGCCGTCGGCGCCGGAGCCGTCGATCTCCTCGGGCGCGGCTCCCGAGGCAACCTGCTCGGTGAAGCGGCGGAGCCGGGCGCGGAAGGTGTCCTCGAAGTCCCGATAGCCGCCGAAGACGGGGTTGGTGTAGACGGTCTTTTCGAGGCTGTCGGCAGGGTATAGGGTGGCTTCGCGCCACATATCCTCGAGTACGAAGCGCCCGCCGGCGCCGGCGACCTCGCAGCGTTCCATGGGGTGGCCCCTGGCGATGTCGTAGCTGCCCGTGAGGGAGCCGACGACGCCGTTGGCGAAACGGAAGTTGAACTGAGCGGTCGACCAGATGCTGCGTCCGGGCGCCTTCACGGCGAAGCACTGTACCGCCTCGATGTCGCCGCAGAAGTGGCGCATGATGTCGATGGTGTGCGGGTGGAGGGCTTTCAGATGGAAGTAGGGCGAGCTCTCGGCGGGATTGCCGATCCACATGGCCATGTTGACGAAGAGGAGGTGGCCCAGGCGTCCTTCGTCGAGCCATCGGCGGGCGATCCTTGCCGCGGGGGTGAAGCGGTGGTTGAAATCGATGCCGAAGCAGCGTCCGGCCCTGCGCGCGGCGGCGACCATCGCCTTGGCCTGATCGATCTCGTTGCTGATCGGCTTTTCGCAGAGGACATGGCATCCGGCCTCGAAGGCCTGGAGGGTCGGCTTGCAGTGGTCGCTGCCATATTCGAAGCCCCCTGTGGCGATGCTGGCGATGTCGGGCCTGAGGGTGGCGAGCATCTCGGCGGCATCGAGGAAACCGGGGACGCCATGGGTCTGGGCGGCGGTTCGGGCTCGCTCCGGGATGAGGTCGCAGACGCCCACGAGCTCGGCGTTGGGATCCTCCCGGTATAGTCGGGCGTGAAGATTCCCGATCGGCCCCATTCCGATCACGACTACTCTGAGCATGGTTGCGA
>JABWBA010000025.1 GCA_013360745.1 Chthonomonadales bacterium
GCGACGCCGCACTTGATGCGATGGAACTTCTCATCGTAGTCCTGCACATACATCATGGCGGAGGTCATCAGCTGCTTCATATTGGAGAGGCAGGAAGTCTGTCGTGCCTTCTCGCGAGCCTGCGCGAAGACGGGGAAGAGGATCGCCGCGAGGATGGCGATGATGGCGATGACGACGAGCAGCTCGATAAGGGTGAAGCCGTGTGCCTTACGCATAGACGCGTTCTCCTTGCTCAGAGTTGGTGCAATGCACCGTTTGTGCACGATAGTATTGTAGCGGATGGAACGATATTCCGCAAGAGGTATGCCTGCCCATTGATGTATGTCATAACTCAGCATCGATGGATCGATCGTTCAAGGACCTCCGTTATCCACCGATATCGCGTCGATAATGCATACCAGCGAACTGGATCTGATCGATAGCCATATAGGCCGCACTTGATGCTGCGGATAGATCCTTGCCGACCGCAGTCACCCCGAGGACCCTTCCACCCGCCGTGCATATCCGACCGTCGCACTCCCTGGTTCCCGCATGGAACACCGTGCAGCTCTCCAGCTGTGCGGCGCGATCAAGTCCCTGTATCTCCAATCCGGTTTCGTACTCTCCTGGATAACCGCCGGCAGTCGCAACCACACAGACGGCGGCCTGATCGGATACTGCCAGATCGATCTCGTCGAGACGACCATTCACAGCCGCATCCATCACTTCGAACAGATCCGCCTCCATCAAGGGTAGGACCACCTGAGTCTCCGGATCGCCAAAGCGGCAGTTGAACTCCAATGCCTTGATGCCTTCGGAGGTCACCATCAATCCAGCGTACAGCACCCCTTTGTATGGGATGCCCAGGTCCCGAATCGCGCTGATCGCAGGCTTGAGCACGAGTTCGAGAGCGTCTCGGACGATCGTATCGGGAAGGGTGGGCACCGGCGAATAGGCCCCCATACCGCCGGTGTTCGGGCCCTGATCACCGTCCCGCACGCGCTTATGGTCCTTTGCGGGCGCCAGCGGCACTACGGTTTCACCATCGGTAATCGCCATGACACTGACTTCGTGTCCGTCGAGACACTCCTCGATGAGGACACGGTCACCCGCTTCACCAAAGACTCGACGGACCATCATGGCCTCTATGGTCTCGTGGGCCTCTTCCTCGCTGGTCGCTACAGTGACACCCTTGCCGGCAGCGAGTCCGTCCGCTTTGATCACGATACGGAAGCCGGGTTCGGGATGCGCCGCGTAGTGGCGTCGAACCGCATCATGGGCGCTCTCGGCATCCCCGCAGATACGGTACGGCGCTGTTGGAATGCCATATCGTACCATCAGCTCCTTGGCGAAGCCCTTGCTCCCTTCGATGCGAGCCGGATCGGTGGAGGGTCCAAAGGCGCGCAAGCCTCGTGCCTCGAATCGATCGACGATACCGGCGATAAGGGACGCTTCCGGTCCGATGACGGTCAGGTCGATGTTTTCAGCCGAGGCGAAGTTCGCGAGCCCGGAGATATCCGTCGCCTGCAGATTGATGCACTCAGCCAGGCGCGCAATACCCGCATTGCCCGGTGCGCAGTAGATCCGATCGACATGCCGGCTCTGCGCCAGCTTCCAGACGAGGGCGTGTTCGCGTCCGCCACCGCCGACTACCAGTACTCGCATGGCCTACCTCCCAACCATCGCGCACACGCCTCTCAGGTATCTCGAGCATAGCTCGATGGAGTTCACCCTCGGGCCAGTGGCGCCCAGAGGCCCTCCCTGATCACGGCGCGTGCATCCAGCCGTCCGCAAGGTTATCGAACCGGGCATAGGCCGGATGAAACGCCACCTTCACCTTACCAGTGGGCCCGTTTCTTTGCTTGGCGATGATGAGCTCTGCAACATCCACATGCTCGCCAGTTCGAGCATCGGTGGTCTGAGTCGGACCGTCTTCATCCTCACCATCGGCGTTCGCCGCTTTCCGGTCCTTACCGATGGCCTGATAATAGGACTCCCTGTAGATAAAGATCACCATGTCGGCTTCGGCTTCGATGCTTCCGGACTCGCGTAGATCCGAGAGCATGGGACGCTTATCCTGACGGGACTCGACGGCTCTCGACAACTGAGAGAGTGCGATCACCGGCCGTCGGAGCTCCCGCGCCAGGGATTTGAGGGATCGGGCGATCTCGCTCACTTCCTGATTCCGGTTCTCTGTCGTCTTGTGGCCCCGCATGAGCTGCAAGTAATCAACGACAACCAGCCCCAGATCCTTCTGTTCGGCCACGAGACGTCGGCACTTGCCGCGGATATCAAGGGCCGAACAATCGGGACTATCATCGATAAATATCGGCGCTTCGGTCAGCCGGGCGCAGGCGGTGCCGATCCGGAGCCACTCGTCTGGTTGCAGCCGTCCCGTACGCAGCGTGTGGGCGTTCACACGCCCTTCGGAGCACATCATCCGCAGGCACAACTGCTCCTTGGACATCTCAAGGCTGAAGATCGCGACGGGGAGTTTACGTGTCAGGGCGATGTGTTGGGCCAGGTTGAGGGCCAGCGAAGTCTTACCCATCGACGGGCGGGCGGCGAGGATGATCAGATCCGAATCCTGAAGGCCAGCCGTCATCTCGTCGAGCTTCGGAAACGAGGTCGGTTTGCCGGTGATCGAACTACCGTCTTCGGAGCGGCGCTCCAGCTCATCCATGACTTCATGAGCGAGGGTATGCATCGGAGTAAAATACCGCGCCGATCGCCGCTGAGCGATCGAGAATACGACCTGCTCAGCCCGATCTACGACCTCGGTGACATCGGAATGGTCTTGATACGCGAGTTCGCGTATCTGCGATGAGGCATCGATCAGCCGCCGCAACACTGCCGTCTGCTCGACGCGCCCAGCGTAATAGCTTGAGTTCGCGACGCTCGCGACGGCGTCCGTCAACTGGATAAGATAGGGAGCCCCCCCAGCCTCCTCAAGCAGGTTGACCCGCTTCAGCTGTTCCTGGAGCGTCATAAGATCGACGGGTTCGTTCCGTTCGTACAGCGACAGCATCGCCTCGTAAATAACGCGATGCGCTCGGCGATAGAAGTCCTCCGGCGCGACAATATCGCGTACACGATCGATCGAAGAACGATCGATCAGCATGGAGCCGAGAACGGCCTGCTCCATGTCGAGGCTCTGTGGCGGAATACGATCGTCGATAGCCGTCGTCATGATACGGCCCTCGGCCCAGCGGCTTCATCCATACCGGTTCCCGTTACGCACCTGGGGAATACCAACGCACCCAGGCATACAGGCCAGATTATGGAGGGGCCTCGTGAACGAAGTCGCGGGGCTCGAACCGGGGGTCCTAATCGGCTTCGATGGCCTGTGCGCCCGCTTCAGCGGCAGCCTGCGCCTCAGCTTCAGCGGCGCGTCGTTCGAGCTCCGCTTCGGTGGTGACATCGACGTTCACCGTGACATGATGATCGCTGCCCAGCCGTACCGGTACCGAATAGACGCCAAGGGACTTGATCGGATCGACTAGACCGATGCGACGCTTGTCGATCTCAATACCCGTCGCTCTCATGATGGCCTCAGAGACGTCCTGGGCCGTCACAGACCCGTACAGCTTCGTTCCGGATCCGACCTTGCCCAGGATCGTCGCGGTTACTCCGGCAAGCTTCTCCGCCTGCTGCTCCGCTTGTTGATGCTGCTGATCGCCAACGGCCTTCAGCCGGGCATTCCGGGCTTCGTGATGCTTCAGGTACCCGCCCGTTGCGGGTACCGCGTATTGCCGGGGGAAGAGATAGTTCCTCGCGTAGCCATCCGCCACGGTAACGATATCGCCGCCACGCCCCACCTTCGGAACATCGCGCTGCAGAATAACCTTCATATCTTCTGTCTCCCATCGTCGGCCAACTGCCGACCGAAACCGTTTTGTGCTAACGCTCGAGCCGTAGACCGATGGTAGGCGTTGCATGCCGCAGCCATCCATCGACGCCAACCCAGAGCGAGAAGTCGCTGTTCAACTTGATAAACGCCCGGGAGTCTACCTGCAACTGATTGGGATTATGGGCGTCAAGCCGGAGCTGCACTCCGTAGGGCAAGGGTGTATCGAGGCCCACACCGAGCTTGGACGCATACAGCCCGTATCGGAACGCGCCGAGGCCTGTTCGTGTCTCGTACTGGGCTGTCAACTTGTTCGTCTCAGCCAGATCATAGATGCCAAGATGGAATGCGTTGTTGCCCATCGGAAATCGGAGCCCAATGTTGGATCGAAAGTACGGGTGTGAGCTCCTTCCTCCCATTTCGATACTCAGGCCAGGTTGGCCAATCCCAAAACTCGGTCGCGTACTCGAGGAACCCAATCGATCGACCAGCCGTGATACATCCTCCGCAACTTTCTTACCCGAGGCCGTGGCATCACGCACGGACGCAAGGGTCGTTTTGAGATCGCTCTGGACCTCGGCATCACCCAGGAGCGCATGGATATCCGACGCAACCTGATTGAACCGCGCGATCGTCGCCCTGGTTAGCTCGAGCGTCTCCTGCAACGACTGCTGCAACCGCGGATTGTTGACCTGTTCGGACAGCCTGCTCACTAGACTCCGCGCAGCATCCACCGTATCCGTAAAACGCTGAAGAAGATCAAACAGGCCCGTCATCAGATCGTCCACGCGGCCCCCGCTGCGAGCCATCAGCGATTCGAGCTCAGTGCCGAATGATACCGTTGTCCGACGAGCCTGACTTGAGATCACCTGCAGATCACGAAGCGATGATCGAAGCGTACGCTCTATCTGAGGATCCGATGCGAGATGTCGTGCGCGATTCGAGACCACCCCGAAATCCCCCATCATCACCTCGGTCCGTTTGAGTATACCCTCGATGTGCTCCATCGATCGATTGAGCCGCGGCGTCATCGCCTCCATCGCTGTGGAGAACTGCTTCACAACACGATCGGTTTCGGGCGATATCTGCGACAACATGCTCTCCGGATCAGCGCCTCTGTAGGTTCTGCCGGCCTTCATCATCACGGATGAGCGCCCCGGCGCCACCTCGATCTGCGGACTGGATACCAGAAGGCCCGTCGTGATCATGACGCGGGAGTCCACCGGGATACCGCTTTCGTATTTTGACTGCAGTCGCAGCGTTACGATCGGCTGTCGCGTCCGCAGGTCGAGTTCAATATCCTTCACCTCCCCGATCTTGACCCCATTCATCAGGACTGGAGCCTGAATCTGCAGCCCTCTGGTATCCGTGAATCGGATCTTCAACGGGTAGGTGTTCCAGTCCCAATGGGCAAGATAGGACCATAAAACGGCAAGCATCACGCCGCTAACGAGGATCGTTATTCCGACTTTTTGCGCAGTACGCCGTTCGTTCATGGCCCTGCCCTCAGCGTCTGCGCAGACCGTAAATCGGGCGTTTCGTAGCCGGTGCGCAATGGAGCGATCTCCTCCATGAACCGACACACTCTCGGGTCTGCGGCTTGAAGGAACTCCTCTGGGAGCCCTGTCATCACAACAGCGCCATCGTCAATCATCGTCATGCGGTTGCTAATCCTCAGCGCAGCGCCGATATCGTGGGATACAACAACGGAGGTTACTCCTCGGGCGTCTCTCGTGGCAACGATCAGATCATCGATGGCTCGCCCGATGACGGGATCGAGACCGCTCGTAGGTTCATCATAGCAGAGTATATCAGGGTCCATAGCCAGCGCCCGCGCCATACCAACTCTTTTTCGCATACCTCCGGACAGCTCCGATGGATACTGTTCTTCCACCCCCTCCAGGTTCACCTCGTGAAGACGTTGACGGACAACCTCGGGAATGTGACGCTCCGCAACCGTACGATGCTGGCGAATCCCGAAGGCAATGTTCTCGAAGACGGTCATCGAATCGAACAGCGCAGCATATTGAAAGACGAAGCCGATCCGCCGGCGGATGCGATTGAGTGCGGTTTCGTCCATCGCTGCAATGTCCTCATCTCCGATGCAGATCGTGCCTGAAGTAGGACGGAGCAGGGCTCCGATACACTTGAGCAAGGTCGTCTTTCCGCTTCCTGAGAGGCCCAGGATCGAGTGCACCTCTCCTGAATGGATCTCGAGCCCGACATCCCTCAGGATCGCGCGACCATCCGGCAGGCGCATCGACACGCCCCTCGCCGTAATGCCGACGCCGCTCATCGCCCCGCGACCGAAGCGCCCATCAACAACTGGGCGAGGAAAAAGTCCGATACGAAGATGAGGACGACGCAGAGGACGACCGAACTCGTCGTCGAACGGCCAACTCCGGCAGCCCCTCGACTGGTAGCCAACCCCTGCCGACAGGAGACCGCGGAGATGGTAAGACCGAACCACAGCGTCTTGATCAAGCCCTTCAAAAGGTCGGTCTCCGTTGCCATGGTACGAACGGAATCCATATACGCCGCCGGAGGTACGCCGTTACCTGCCGCCATGAGGATGGATCCACCGAGGCCCGCAACATCCGAAACCAGACCGCAGACCGGCAACATCAATACGCACGCCAGCACCCGGGGAACGACAAGGTACTGAACCGGCGACACCGCAAGAGATCGAAGGGCATCGACCTGCTCGGTGACTACCATCGATCCGAGCTCTGCCGATATTGCCGCACCGCTGCGGGCCGCCACCATGATACCGGCTAGGAGAGGACCGAGCTCCAGCAAGAACGAGAGGGCCAGGGTCCCGCCAACAAACACACCTGCACCGAAGCGAACGAAAACGCCGCTGGTATAGAAGGCGAGAACGCCGCCTGTAGATACCGCTGTCACGACGATGATCGGTATGGCATCAACTCCGATGGCCGCCATCTGCGATACCACATCCCGCAGGTTGAAGCGCCCTCTAACAATACATCGTGCCGCCTGGAATACAAGCACTGTCGTCTCGCCGACGAAGAGGAGGCCATTCTGAATGGTCTGGACCAACGGCGTTCCGGTTCGGCTCCCACTCGCAACGATCACAGCCGGATTATACTGAGGCATCCCTCGGGTGTCAACGAGACCACCTTGTGGATCAGGGAGGAGAGCTCGGGAGGAATCGGCGCGTGCGCCGGCGAATCGATCCGGCGCACTGGTCGACCTTGCGGCATTCGGTTCCGCTGGCACGACCGGGTACGCAGGAGTCCGTATGGAACACGCATCATGGACGGGAGCGATCCTACTCACGCTTTTGTGCGGCGCGATCGGCATGCGGATCGCGACCGCTCGGCGTGGCCGTCCGATCTACATCCGGAGAATCACGGGGCTCGACCATCTGGATGACGCGCTCGGTCGGGCGACGGAGATGGGCCGCCCGATCATCTTCAGCCCGGGGTTCGGCGATCTCGGCCAGATGTCGACGTATGCTGGACTGGCTTGCCTTGAGTATGCGATCCGCCGATCGGCCCGTTTCGGCCTCCATGTGATCGTCCCCGTAGCGGGCGCGACCATGTATCCGGTGACACAGGATATCGTCCAGGACGCCTATACGGCAGAGGGTCGCCCAGAACTATACGATCCCAATGATGTCCTCTATCTATCCGGCGATCAGAACGCCTTTGCGGCCTCGGTAAGCGGCCTCATGGAGCGGAGGCGTGTCGGTGCGGCGTTCTATTTCGGCAACTATGGCTTCGAGTCGCTTCTCATGGCGGAGACGGGTCAGAGGGTCGGCGCCATCCAGGTGGCTGCTACCGATTCGTTCTTTCAGGTACCGTTTTTCATCGCGGCCTGCGATTACACCATCATCGGTGAGGAACTCTACGCGGCGGGCGCCTACCTATCGCGCGACTCAACGATGCTGGGCAGCCTTTCAGGCCAGGACTTCGGCAAAGTAATCGTCGCCGCCTTGCTGATCCTGGGCGTTGGGGCTTCGCTGGTCGCGACCCTGATGGGCGAAACCGGAAGCTTCAATCCGCTCGTCGGGCTCCTGGGTCGCTGACGATTGAAGCGCCGCACCATCGTAACGGCGACGTTCGTCGCCGGCCTCTACTATCTGCTCGTTTTCCTCCTGCCGCCCCGCATTGGCGGCTCGGCTGATGCCGACGGAGCGTCTGGCGCGACTCTCGTCCATCGCCCAGGATCGGCTCAAGAGACCGTCATCTATACCGGTACGCGCACGGACCGATTCCCTGTCCTCCTTGAAGCGTCGAAAAAGGGAACCGGACCGAAGCGACTCCTCCTGGCCCCAGCCTTCAACCGACCGGATGATTATCGCGGGGCGATGAATCCGCAGTTTGTTGCGCCCAATCGGCTCTACTACATCGGGCTGGGCTGGGACGATCGCATCCCGAGAGTGTGCATGGCCCAACTCTCGGGCGACCGTATTCGGCCATCGGCACGGGCGGTGCTGTCCAACGGGAAGGCGGGTGAACCGGACGTCTCCGGCATCACCTGGGCCTCGGTTGTGCGCACCGATTCGGGAGCTAATCCCTGGCGCATGTGGTACGTCGGCAGGCTCGGCGACGCATCTACGCTGTGTATGGCAGAATCGACCGATGGCCTTCGTTGGCGCAAACGAGGTCCGGTCACTGCGCCGGAGCTCGCGAACGACACCATCCTGAGCGTAAACGCCCGCGCAACTGCCGATGGGTTCGAACTGTGGCTTCTGATCGAGCACGCAGACGGGCGACGTTCGCTCGTCCTATCGGCCCTGCACGAGGACGGCCTCCGATTCCGCGGTCGTCCATATTCCGTAGCGCTGGTTCTGCCTGACGGCACCCATCTGGACGATCTCCGGCTCTCCGAAACGGGGACGATCCTGTACGGTAGTCTTCGGAAACAGAGCGAAGCGCCTCGCATCGGGATGCTTCGCGCCGCCCCCAGGAGTGTCTCCGCGCGCAGGCTCGACATCGTCGAACCGAACCTGATCGTGCCCGGAGCAAGGCCCCGTTCCACGCTTCTGTACGACGTCCGGGACCAGATCGACAATATCCTCGTCGTGATCGGAGCCTTCGCCGTCGGCCTCGGCTTGATCGGCTTGGCGCAGGTGCACGGCAAACGGGTCCTGCGAGCCCAATCGGGCTGGCCTGAGAGCGTCACGTTTTTTGTTGCCGCGGTGGCAATGGCCTCCTTCGCGGTCTACGCGCGCACTCAACCTGACGCAAAGAACTGGGGCAGCCAGGGGTATCACCTCCTGTTTTACGGCCTGCTGCAGCCGCTTGGGGCATCGATGTTTTCTCTCCTGGCGGCCTATCTGGTCTCCGCGTCGTACCGCGCGTTCCGCATACGGAGCTTTGAGGGCGGACTGCTCGCCGGCTCGGCCCTTCTCATCATGCTCGGACAGGTGCCCGTGGGCAACTGGTTGACAGCCAACCTGCCCCCCTATCTCCAGATCCCGCGCATCATGGCCTGGGCGCTCTTCGTGAACAACACGGCCGTGGTCCGCGCTGTGAACTTCGGCATCTTCGTCGGCGCGCTGGCCACCGCGCTCAGGGTCTGGTTGAGCATGGATCGCGCGAGTATGCGGAGCATCGACTGAGATGCGCTGGTTCACCCGGCTCCAGGCGATCGACAACCGTCTCCTCTATTGCCTGCTCGCCATAGCGGTCACCATTCCCGTGTTCGTCGATGTGCGAATGCCGATCCGACCGACGGTTGAGACGCTCGGCGCCTATCGCGCCGTCGAAAACGTTCCGCCGGGTCGTCTCGTTATGGTGCAGAGCACCTGGGACGCCGGCACGATTGGCGAGTGCGAGGGGCAATGCAGGGCCGTCATCGAGCACCTGATGCGACGGAGCCAGCCGTTTGTGATCTGGACGTCCAATCCCTCGTCTCCGCCGTTCTACAATCGGATCATCGAGGAGACGGCCCGACGATATGGCCGGCGATACGGCCGCGATTGGGTGGACTTCGGCTACAAAGTCCCGGGAGGTTCTCTGGCGTTCGGGGTTCAAGCGATGGCGAAGGACTTCCCCGGCTACATGGAGCGCGACGTGCGCGGCACACCGGTGAACCGAATCCCCGCACTGCGGGGCGTCAAGGACGCCACGGACTTCGACCTCATCATCACCATCGGCTATAACCCCATCGGCGAGTTCATCCAGTTCGTACAGGCAGTCTATGGCACCCGCGTGGTCTTCGGAATCGCCGCTATCAACTCGACGACGACCTATTCCTACCTCGATTCGAGGCAGATCGTCGGCATGCTGGTCGGGGCCCGGGGAGGAGCGGAATACGAGGTGCTGGTGGGCCGCCCCGGTCGAGGCGTGCAGATCATCATGGCGCAGAGTTTCGGCCATCTGCTAATCGTAGTATTGATCGTCATCGCCAACATTGCCGCAACCGCTCAGCGACGCGCAGAGCGGGGCCAGAGCGTATGAACTCCCTGATTCCCCATCCCGTCAGTCCGTTCTCGCTCACCGGTCTGACCATATGGCTCGGTGCGCTCGCAACCCTCGCGATCCTTTCGTTTCTCTTTCGCGAGAACCGGCTCTATCGCTTCGCTGAGCATACGCTGCTCGGCCTCGGCATCGGATTTGGCGTCGCAACGACCATCACCGACATCCTCATACCCAAGTGGTGGGCGCCGCTCAGCGAGGGCTGGCAGCAGCGCCACTGGGGCGCCATCGGAGTTGGGCTCGCAGAGATCATCCTTGGGCTCGCCCTGTACGGCCTGTACCACAAGAAGACGGTCTGGCTATCGCGGGCCGTTCTGGGACTCGTGATGGGCGCGGGCGCAGGGATGGCCTTCAAAGGGGAGATCAACGACAAGCTTCCGCAGATCATCGCGTCCTTCAAGTCGCCCTACGTGCCCGCATCCCAGACGACGATGTTCAACAACACGCCGAGCAACATCGTGTTTATCATTGTGATGCTGAGCGTTCTCTCCTACTTCTTCTTCTCAGCCGACCAGCAGAGGCCGACGCTCCGAGTGAGCTCCCGTATCGGACGCATTTTCCTGATGCTCACTTTCGGCATCTTTTTCAGCAACGCGATCATGACCCGTATGAGCGTCTTTATCGAACGGATCTGGTTTCTACTTACTGAGTGGCTTCGAATCGGCGTTCCGTGATTCCCGATTCTCGAGCCATGTAGCATTCCACCCGATATCCGTTGTACACTGAGGCGTACGAACGCCCCGGCTCTTCAGGGTGGGTGAATCGCAATAGGTCAGGAGAGTGCCATGGTACAGCCGAGATTACCGCTTCTCAGCGCGCTCATGCTGGCGGGCGCGCTGTTGCAAGGCTGCGGAGGAGGCGAGGAAGCCGTGACCACACGTGGACCCCGATCCGCGGATCTCGCCGTCGATTCCAAGCTCGTCACCGCGACCAATGACTTCGGCTTCCGGCTCTATCGGGAGCTGGCGGCGACTGAGGGCAACATCTTTTTCTCTCCGGTGAGCATTGAACTGGCCCTCGGCATGGCGTATAACGGCGCACGAGGCTCGACCCGCGACGCCATGGCCCGCGCTCTCGGCTACGGAGACCTCTCCCTCGATGCCGTTAACGGAGCGAATGCCCAGCTGCTCCAACTGCTGGCCAACCCGGATCCGAAGGTCGACCTCTATATCGCCAACGCCGTGTGGGCGCGACAGGGCGTGACCTTCGACACGGGCTTCATGGAGCGCTGCAGAACCAGCTTCCTCGCCGAGCCGTTCACGGTGGATTTCAAGAACGCCGACGCAGCCAACCAGATCAACGCCTGGGTCAAGGGCAAAACGCGGGATAAGATCAACGAGATCGTCAGCGCAGACGCCATCCGCGAGGCGCTCATGGTCCTGACCAATGCCCTCTACTTCAAGGCCGGCTGGACCGATGCGTTCCCGCAAGGAGCAACAACAGAGGCCCCGTTCACGACGGGCGACGGCAGCAAGCTGACCGTACCGTTGATGCATCGCTCAGGCTCCTTCGAGTATATGGAGAACGAGCAGGTCCAGATGATCCGAATCCCCTATCAGGGTCAGTTCGTCGGCATGACCGTGATCCTGCCAAAGCCCGGGATCACTGTGGCCAGCGTTGCGGAGAGCCTCAATGGCGAGACGTGGAAGACGTGGTCGAAATCGATGACACCGCAATCCGGACGGCTCGCCCTCCCTCGCTTCAAGACCGACTTCTCCACCTCGCTGAAACCGGCTCTCTCAGCCCTCGGGATGGGCGTAGCCTTTGATCCATCCCAGGCCGATCTGAACGGAATCCTGCCCCCAGACGCAACGTCCGAACGGGTCTATATCAGCGATGCTCTCCACAAGACCTATCTATCCGTCGACGAGCAGGGCACCGAAGCGGCCGCGGCGACCGCGGTCATTATCGGGATAACGAGCGTCCCGGTCGATCGCTTCGAGATGATCGTCAACCGCCCGTTCTTACTAGCCATCACGGATAAGCCGACCGGCGTCGTGCTGTTTCTGGGTTCGATCAGCAAGCCCCGGTAATCGGATCCTCCTGGCCGTTACTTTCGGATCGGCCGGAGTCGTATGTTGCGAAAGTGGATCTCCGAGCCTTCGGATTGTAAACCGATCCTGCCGCTCAGGAGATCCGCACCGGTTCCTTCGTTGACCGTTTCGCCATTGACCTTTAGGACCACCCGGTCGCCATGGCACAGAATCTCGTAGGTGTTCCACTCGCCGATCGGCTTCTCATTCGTTCTCGTCCGCAGACGGTGGCGGGGTGTGCCCTGATCGACCCTTTCGGGCGGGGTGTCCAGTCTCGCCCCCTCGATGAGCCAGAAATCGCCAGCCGCTTCGCTCTGGAGCTGGGCCTCAATGGACCTCGGCCAGATCATATCCTTGCCGACCATGCGGAGCAGCACGCCGCTGTTGCCCGCTTGCCTGGTAATCGGGTTGAAGCGCCACTCAAGACGCAGTATGAAGTCGGAGTATTCCCTGTCGGTCTTGATATAGCCGGCGGGATTGCCGCGACAGATCAGGATCTTCTCCGCCGTGTCGACGGTCCACACATCCGAAGCAGGGACGTTCGGATCGCTAAGAAACGGGGTCCAGCCGCGTAGATCCTTGCCGTTGAACAGCTGGATTTCCTTGCCCAGTTTCAGTCGCTCCGCCTTCTGAGCCATGATCGGTGAACAGGCAAGCGCCAGGGCTGACACAAACAACAACCGTACCATAACGATTCCCTCCTTATAGGTCTCGTGTCGTAGGTGCGAGCGCAACCGAACGGAGACCCGTCTCGTTGTACAGAAACGCCAGCACATGACTGCGACGTTGAACGCGGCTGGCGACGGGTTCGCCTCCAGAATGGCCGACGCTGGTTTCATAGTACAGCAGAATGGGTCGGCGCTGGCGTTCGAGTCCCTGCATCAGAGCGGTCATCTTCCGGGCGTGCAGCGGAGCCACTCGCGTATCGGCGTCACCGGTGGCGAAGAGAACGGCTGGATACGCCCTGTCGGCGCGGATGTTGTGATACGGTGAGTACGCGTGAAGGATCTCAAAATTGGCAGGATCCTCTGCAGAGCCATACTCCGGCACCCACTGTGGACCTTGCAGGAACCGATGGTAACGGAGCATGTCCAGCAACGGCACCTCACAAACAGCCGCCGAAAAAAGCTCGGGGAACTGGCACAGCGCCGCGCCGACGAGCAGTCCGCCATTGCTCCCGCCCGTGATCGCCAGCCTATCGGGGCGCGTGATCCCTTCCGCGATCAGATAGCGCAGCGTCGCCTGCAGATCATCGAAGACGGTTTGTTTTTGATCAAGCATCCCGGCACGATGCCACGCTTCGCCAAACTCGCCGCCACCTCGCAGCGCGGGTACAGCAACCACGCCGCCGTCCTCAATCCAGAGCGCCATCTCGGGATCGAACCACGGTGTGAGCGACACGCCGAAACCTCCGTAAGCCGTCACCCGCGTAGGGCGATCGCCGTTCATTCGAAGGCCTTTCCGATGTACGACAAAGAGCGGGATGGCCGTCCCGTCCTGGGAGGTTGCCCACAGTTGCCGGGTGACGAACGCGCGACTGCGGAAACCGGTCCGGATTTGGTTCCATAGATGCGAGCCGCCCGTGCGCGAATCGTAGCGGAGAATCAGGCCCGGCTCGGTAAACGAGCTGAAAGAGAAATACGCCTCAGAACCCGCCCACGCGCCCGAGGGCAGGGTGGCGGTCCCCTGTTCGGGCATCTCGATGGGGCCGATACAGGCGCCTTCGAGCGTATAGGCCGTGAGCTCGGTAGCGACATTGTGCAAGCGCGCGACGAAGAGCCGACCCGCGGCCGCTGACGCCCCCTCAATCGTGTCCTCCCCCTCCGGCACAACCTCCGTCCAATCGTCAACGGCATTTATCGGCGCCAAACTGGCCTCCAGGATCCGCCGCCGGGGAGCCTGAAAATCGGTCAGCACATAGAGCCGATCGCCCGCGACGATCGGAGTGAAGGTCGCCGGCAATCCAGCGACGAGAGGCCGAATCCCATCGCCGGATTGGAGATCCTGCACGAACAGATCGTTCTGAGTCCAGCCCCGATACACCGCGATGATGAGCCAGCGACCGTTCTCGGATAGCGCCTGGCCGACCATGTCCTCGGGGCCGTATTCGGTGCCGAAGACCAGCTCGTCCGCGGCTGGGTCGTCGCTGAGCCGATGCAGGTATATGCGTCGCCCGATCAGCGGCTCCAGTTTGCTGTAATAGACGGTCCGGCCATCCGGCGTAAGCGAAACGCTCTCAATGTGACCGCGAGCCAGGCGGTCTCCCAGCTCATCGCCGGACTTCACTTCTACGAACCGAACCTCGACTTCGTCTTCCCCGCCACGGCGAACTCCGATGGCCGCAACGGAGCCATCCGCATTGATGTCCATTAACACGGCCGATGTGGTGCGGTCATCGGACAGCGGATTCGGATCGAGCAGAAGCCGCTCCCTCCCACGGCGTCCGACGCGCCAGTAGAGAACCGCCTGTTCGTCCTCCGGGCGCCGTCGACTGTAGAACAGACGTCCGCCACGGGAGACCGGAACGCCGATGCGTTCCACCCGCAGGAAACGCTCCATCCGATCGGCCAATCGCACACGCTCCGGCAGCGGGCTCAGTACCGAACAGCAATACTCCATCTGAGCGCCGATCCAGGCTCGCGTTTCCGGACTCTCCTGATCCTCCAGCCATCGGTACGGATCGGCGATGTCGATGCCGTGCAGGTGATCGACGATGTCGTCACGGCGAGTCGAGGGTGGCCTGCCGTGGGCATAGGCGGCGACGGCGACGGCAACGGAGAGCGACACCACCGCCAACCATACGGGTATGATCATCTGACACTCCACTCCTTAGCCGGCGGTGGCAGCAGCGCTGGACACGGGTTCAATAGGATCGGCCGAAGATGGCAATCCTCGATGTCGGCCTTCCGGTCGACACGCACGTGCCCGTACGTTCGGGTTGTTCGAGGGGAATCGCGCGAACCGTCGCCCGCGTCTCCGCCTGAACGGCAGCTTCGTCGTCGGACGATCCGGCCCAGTATGCGCGCGCGAAACCGTGCTCGACCGCTTCCTTCAACTCCTCGAATGATGTCACATCATGTGTACGCTCATCACGATAGGCCAGGGCGCGAGCGTACAGGCTGGATTGGATATCCTCAAGAAGCGTCGCCAATCGATCGACCAGCCCCTCCTGCGGCACGAACTCCTTGCCCGCCTTACCCGGAACATCACGTCGGGCGACGGCCACCGTGCCTTTCTCAACATCACGAGGTCCCACTTCCACGCGTACCGGAACGCCCTTGCTTTCCCATTCATTGAACTTGTAGCCGGGTGTCAACTGGTCGCGATCATCGAGCTTCACACGGAACCGCCCTTCCCATCCTGCGATGATCCGTTCAATCGCTTCGAGAACGGTCGTCCGTTCGGTGTCTCCCTTATAGACGGGTACCACGACGATCTGGATCGGCGCCAGCGCTGGCGGACAGACAAGCCCCTCATCATCCGAATGGCTCATGATCAACGCTCCGATCAGTCGCGTTGAGACGCCCCACGATGTGGTCCAGACGTATTCCTCACGGTTTTCGGTCGTCTGGTACTTGATGTCGAACGCTCGGGCGAAGTTCTGTCCAAGGTTGTGCGAGGTGCCCGCCTGCAGGGCGCGGCCGTCCTGCATCATCGCTTCGATGCAATAGGTTCTGAGCGCTCCGGCGAACTTCTCCCGATCGGTCTTGATCCCTTTGATCACCGGAATCGCGAGCACCTTCTCGGCGAAATCCGCGTAGACCTCATGGAGGATGGTAAGCGCTTCCTCCTCGGCTTCCTCCTCGGTGGCGTGAGCCGTGTGGCCCTCCTGCCACAGGAACTCTGTCGTCCGGAGGAATAACCGGGGCCGCATCTCCCAGCGAACGACATTGGCCCACTGGTTGATCAATAGCGGCAAATCGCGCCACGAATGGATCCAGTTGGCGAAACTCGGGCCGATGATCGCCTCGGACGTTGGGCGGACGACCAGCGGCTCAGCGAGTTCCTCACCACCGCCATGGGTGACCACGGCAACCTCAGGAGCGAAACCGTCTACGTGGTCCGCTTCCTTCGTCAAGAAGCTCATCGGCACGAAGAGAGGGAAGTAGGCGTTCTGATGCCCTGTGGCCTTGATCCTTTCGTCGAGCGCCTTCTGGATCCGTTCCCATATCGCGTAGCCCGTCGGGCGAATCACCATACACCCTCGGACGGGAGCGTAGTCAGCCAGCTCCGCCTGCGCGATGACATCCAGGTACCACTGGGCGTAGTCCTTCGAGCGTGGGGTAATCGTATCCTTGGGCATAACGGGGTCTCCAGCGGGATTAGTGGGACTAACTGTACCTGATGGGCAAGGGCCGCGATCGTACCATGCCGTTCACGTCGGTCCAACAGATCAACCTGAGCCGAGCTTCCAGCACGTCGAGCGCCCGGAAGGTTGTTCCTCAGCGTAGGCCAACGCGCTGCTAAGGGATTCGGACGGTCCTGGCGGTACACTGCTCAGAAACCTGCGAGCACTTCGCCCGGCGTCTGAGGAGTCACGCTGTGATATCTCCATTCTGTGCGGCACTCGCGCTATTCGGAATCCCTGTGAATCTCTGTACCTCCGTACCGCCCACCGAGAAGGAGCGCCCGTTGACCTATCGGCGCATCGCCGTCGATGAGCGGGATAGCGTCGTCACCGCCATCACTCCCCTCAGTGAGGTCTCTCCGCCCCGTTGGGCGCGTGACGTTGCCCAGGTCCGGTTCGACTGGTCGACAACGGACCGAAACGGCGGCCCGTTCTTCGCACATCCGATACCGTTCGTGGTCCCGCCCGTCGATTCGGGAGAGCCGTTCTATCCGCATAACCATCAACCATCCATTACGTGGCTTCCGAACGGCGACCTGCTTGCAATCTGGTACTCAACCGCAGAGGAATCCGGCACGGAGCTTACCGTCCTTGCGAGCCGTCTCCGCGCAGGGGCGACAACGTGGGACCCGAGCAGCGAGTTCCTAAAGGCCCCGGATCGGAACATGCACGGTTCGAGCATCTTCCACGACGGTTCCGGAACCATCTACCATTTCAACGGTATGGGCCCTCGTGGTGGTCGAGGCTGGGCGAATCTCGCGCTTCTAATGCGTACGAGCAGGGATAATGGCGTGAGCTGGACGCCGGCAAAAGCCATCGCTCCCCGTATGGAGGGCCGGCATCAGGTGATTTCCGGGACGATCCGCACCCGCAACGGAACGCTGATCCAGAACTGCGATGCCGTGCCCGGCGGCAACGGTGGAACCGCCCTGCACCTCAGCCGCGACGGGGGCCGCACCTGGACGGATCCGGGTCGCGGCAAACCACCGCCAAGCTTCGAGACCGGGTCGATCGGTCGCGGCACCATCGCCGGTATCCACGCGCAGGTGGTCGAGCTTCGGGACGGGCGGCTGATGGCCCTCGGGCGGGGCGATGCGATCGACGGTCGTATGCCGATGAGCGTCTCCGACGACCTGGGCGTTTCCTGGACGTACCGGGCCAGCCCCTTCCCACCGATCAGCGGCGGCCAACGGCTCATCCTGCGACGGCTGAACGAGGGCCCGCTCCTGTTCGTCGGGTTCACATCCGGGATCCGAGAGTCCGAGCCGAAGGGCATGGCCGTTCGGGATTCGCGCGGCAACGAGGTCATCGGATATGGCATGTACGCCGCGGTGTCCTTTGACGACGGCGCTACATGGCCGCTGCGCAAGCTCCTGACCC
This sequence comes from Chthonomonadales bacterium, assembly GCA_013360745.1. Classification (GTDB taxonomy): domain Bacteria; phylum Armatimonadota; class Chthonomonadetes; order Chthonomonadales; family CAJBBX01; genus JABWBA01. The sequence continues at coordinate 18,037 of JABWBA010000025.1, forward strand.
CGGGCGAGGGGGAGTACGACGGCGGCGCCCATACAGGCAAGTTCGTCGCCACCCCTACGCGAGCGGAACCGGGCGGATACCTCGCCGCGACGCAGACGCCGGACGGGGTCATCCATCTGATCTCCAGCCGCCTGCATTACAGGTTCAACCTTGCCTGGCTCAAGGAAGGTTGGTCGGAGTAGCGGCGGGCTCTACCGCGTCAAATCGATCGACCGCGCTGCGCCGATGTCAACACATATAACGCAGGAGCTGCCTTTAGCGCACCGTGTTGCGCCGATGGTCGCGGAGATACGCGATGAGGCGTTCGGGGTGGTCGGTCTGCAGGCCGTCTACGCCCAGGGCCATTGCGGCCGCATAGCCCTCTGGCGTATCGGTTGGCCCCATCACATCCACGTATACCATGGATCCGGCCGCATGGGCGTCGTCAACCAGCTCCCGCGACCACGTGATCACGTGTCCGTCGAGGACCTCCGCAGGGCACGCCGCCAGAAACGCCGCGACCCCGCCCGGCCGTCGGAACTCACCCGGGAGACTCGGCATCACCGGTATACCGGGGGCGCGCCGCTTCCACTCCCGAACGCCATCGACGCCGTTGTAGACCACTACTCGACGCTCCATCCGATGCTTACGAACTGCAGCCAGAACCTTTCCGGTGTCCCCGTCCTTATGATCGAGGTAGACGTTCACTTTGCCGCGGCATGCCTCGAGCGCCTCGTCGAGCGTGGGAACCTTCTGGCCGTCGAACGCCGGACCGAACGCATTGGCAACCCTGAGACTTCGAACCTCGGCCAGGGTAAGTTCGCTCACTTTCCCATGCCCATTGGTCGTCCGATCCACCGATGAATCATGCATGATGACGAGCGCTCCATCGCTTGTTGCCCGGACGTCGATCTCGACATAGTCCACCTTGAGTCGGATCGCCTCTCGAATGGCCGCGAGGGTATTCTCCGGTGCGACACCCGCCCCGGCACGATGCGCGATGACCGCGACCGGCCATCGGAGCCTCGGCAGAGGCGCTTGCTTCGGGGCTTCGGCCATGACCGCAGCAACCGCAAGTCCTATCAGACCCGCCACAACGGTCCGAGCCGCCAACGGTGTCGTGCCCTTCATGACTCTCCTCCTCATTCGGGAGTGTACCGCGAACGTTTCCTCCCCTATTGCGCAACCGCGACAGCGCACCAGCCGAGGGTGAAGGGTATACTGGTGGCTCACCTTAAGTCACGGTTCCAATGACGCCCGTGGCCGAAGCATCACGAGCGCCAACCTGTGGTCGGCCGCCAGATGGTTCGGTTACGGGCTATTTTGATTCCCGAATGGCGGCTACGACAACAATGGCGCTTCAACCTGACCGAGATACTATTGGTCTGTACGATCGCGAATACGAACATGATGGATGCGGCGTCGGTTTCGTCGCGGACATCCAGGGTCGTCGGACCCATCAGATCGTCGAACAAGCCCTGCAGATTCTTGTCAACCTCGAACACCGGGGCGCATGCGGCTGCGATCCCGAGACCGGCGACGGCGCCGGCATCACCATCCAGATCCCGCACGCCCTCTTCGCTCGCGACCTCGGCGATCGCCTCCCGGAGGCGGGGCGGTACGGCGTTGGGATGGTCTTCCTGCCCAGGGATCCGACGGAGCGGTTGATCTGCGAGGCGGTCATCCAGCATATCGTCACCCAGGAGGGCCAGTCGTTCCTCGGCTGGCGTGACGTGCCCGCGAACAGCGAGGCGATCGGCGCAAAGGCTCGCGAGACGGAGCCGGTCATCCGGCAGTTCTTCGTCGGCAGCAGCTCCGACATCGGCGACACTGTGACGTTTGAGCGGAAGCTGTACGTCATCCGCAAGACCGTCTACCGGACGCTGGAGAGCAAGGGCCTGCACTTGTGGTCGGACTTCTACGTCTGCAGCCTATCCTCACGCACGATCGTATATAAGGGCCTCCTGCTTGCTCGGCAGATCACGGACTACTACACCGATCTGGCGGATCCGGACCTCACGACTGCGCTCGCCCTGGTCCACCAACGCTTCAGCACGAACACGTTTCCCACGTGGCCTCTGGCCCATCCCTATCGTATGATCGCCCACAACGGGGAGATCAACACACTGCGGGGCAACCGCAACTGGATGCGTGCGCGTCAGGCCCGGCTGACTTCCTCTCTCTTCGGCGACGATGTGAAGAAGCTGATGCCCCTCGTCAACGAAACCGGCAGCGACTCGGCCACGCTCGATAACGCCCTCGAGCTCCTTGTCATGGGAGGGCGCTCCCTGGCGCATGCGCTGATGATGCTGGTCCCTGAGGCCTGGGGCTCGAACCAGCGAATGGATCCGGAGCGTCGCGCCTTCTACGAATACCACGCATGCATCATGGAACCCTGGGACGGGCCGGCGGCTATCGCGTTCACCGATGGAGTGCGTATCGGAGCGATTCTCGATCGGAATGGCCTCCGACCTGCTCGATACCTGGTAACACACGATGACCTTGTCGTGATGGCCTCGGAGACCGGAGTTCTGGATATCGCTCCGGAGAGGATCCGAGAGAAGTGGCGACTGCAGCCGGGGCGGATCTTCATGGTTGATTTGGAGGAGCGGCGGATCATCGGTGATGATGAGCTGAAGAACCGCGTCGTGGCCCATAAACCCTACGGTCGCTGGCTGGCGAAGAACAAGGTCGAACTCAAGGAGCTTCCCGACCCGCCGCACGTCTATATGCCGGATCACGATACGATCCTCGATCGGCAGCGCGCCTTCGGCTACACACTGGAGGACCTGAAGATCCTGATGGCCCCCATGGCGGTTAACGGCGAGCAGCCGCTCGGCTCCATGGGCAACGATGCGCCGCTCGCCGTCCTCTCGCGCCGGCCACAGCTCCTGTACTCCTATTTCAAACAGCTGTTCGCACAGGTAACCAATCCGCCGATCGATCCGATCCGCGAAGAACTCGTCATGTCGCTGGTCCACTATATCGGGGCGAACGGCAGCCTGCTCGACGACTCGGAAGCCAACTGTCGGCAGGTACGGCTCGAATCGGCGGTCCTTACGAATCTGGAACTGGAGAAGATCCGCCAACTCGGCGATCGTGGCTTGCACACAAGGACGCTATCGATCCTATTCGACCCATCGGCGGGAGCCGCTGGCATGGCGGCCGCGTTGAACCGCCTGTGCCGCGCCGCAGCACAGGCGCTGAATCAGGGCATCAACATCATCGTGCTATCGGACCGAGGCGTCAACAGGGAGAACGCCCCGATACCGGCGTTGCTTGCCGTCTCTGCGGTGCACCACCATCTCATCCGCGAAGGAAATCGGACCAACGTCGCCCTTGTGGTAGAGTCGGGCGAACCCCGGGAGGTCCATCACTTCGCACTACTGGTCGGTTATGGCGCGAGCGCCATCAACCCGTACCTCGCGTTCGAGTCCCTCGCGGACATGGTCCGGTTCGGCGGCCATATACAGGGTGAGATGACGTACGAACAGGCGGAATACAACTTCATCAAAGCGATCAACAAGGGTCTGTTGAAGACGATGTCCAAAATGGGGATCTCGACGTTGCAGAGCTACCGTGGGGCCCAGATCTTTGAAGCGGTCGGGCTGAACCGGCAGATCATTGATCGCTACTTCACCCATACGCCCTCAAGGATCGGTGGGATCGGGCTTGATGTGATCGCGGAGGAAGCGCTCGCGCGTCATGCGTTCGCCTATCCCGAACATACCGTCGCGGATACGACGGAGTTGGATCGGGGCGGGCACTATAAGTGGCGCGTCGACGGGGAGTTCCATCAGGTCAATCCGGACACGATCACCCTTCTTCAACGGGCCGTACGAGAAGACAGTTATGAGAAGTTCAAGGAGTTCAGCTCTACGGTCAACCGTCAATCGGAAGAGCTTGCGACGCTGCGCGGCCTCTTCCGTTTTCGTGCCGCAGACGCCGTCCCTCTGGATGAGGTGGAACCAATCTCATCCATCGTACGGCGGTTCGTCACGGGAGCCATGTCCCTCGGATCTCTGAGCCGAGAAGCCCACGAGACTCTGGCGATTGCCATGAACCGCCTGGCCGGAAAAAGCAACACCGGTGAGGGCGGCGAGGATCCGGCCCGATATCATCCCGATGCGAACGGCGATAGTCGTCGAAGCGCGATCAAGCAGATCGCATCCGGTCGGTTTGGTGTGACGGCCGAATATATCGTCAATGCGGACGAACTCCAGATCAAGATGGCGCAGGGCGCCAAGCCGGGCGAGGGTGGGGAGCTGCCCGGGCGCAAGGTGGCGCCCTACATCGCAAAGGTGAGGCACACGACCCCGGGGGTCACACTCATCTCACCTCCGCCGCATCACGATATCTACTCGATCGAGGATCTTGCCCAGCTGATCTTCGACTTGAAGAACGTCAATCCATCGGCCCGCATCTCCGTCAAACTCGTGTCGGAAGTCGGGGTGGGCACGGTCGCCGCGGGCGTCGCCAAAGCCCATGCGGATCATATTCTCATCAGCGGCTACGACGGCGGAACCGGAGCCTCACCGCTATCCAGCATCAAGCATGCCGGCATTCCCTGGGAGATCGGTCTGGCTGAGACACAGCAAACGTTGGTCCGCAATGACCTGCGCGGGCGCGTTGTCCTGCAGACCGACGGTCAGCTCAAAACGGGGCGCGACGTGGTAATCGCGGCGCTTCTCGGGGCCGAGGAGTTCGGCTTTGCGACCGCTCCCTTGATCTCCATGGGCTGCCTGATGATGCGCGCCTGTCATCTCAACACCTGTCCGGTCGGTATCGCAACCCAGGATCCCGTTTTGCGTGAACGATTCCAGGGCAAGCCAGAGCACGTCATCCGCTTCTTTACCTTTGTTGCCCAGGAAGTACGGGAGCTGATGGCTCAGCTTGGATTCCGTACGGTCGATGATATGGTCGGGCGCTCGGACATGCTCCGTCTCGTCGATGCGATTGACCACTGGAAGGCTGCGGGCGTCGATCTGACCTCGATACTCTGGCAGCATGATGGTATCGCCGATATCCCCATCCGACGGGTACAAGCGCAGGATCACGGCCTGGATGAAGCCCTCGACTACCATTTGATCGAGTCCTGTCGAGCTGCAATCGACAACGGGCACGCGGTTGAGATAAGCGGACCGATTCGCAACTCCAACCGGACGGTTGGCGCGATGCTGAGCGGCGAGATCGCCAAACGGTATGGCTCTGGGGGATTGCCCGACGATACGATCACGATACGCTTTCAGGGCTCTGCAGGACAATCTCTGGGAGCCTTCCTTGCACGGGGCATAACGATTATTCTAGAAGGTGATGCCAATGACTATCTCGGGAAGGGCCTGTCCGGCGGCAAGATCGTTGCGTACCCGCCGGTGGGCGCCGCCTATCGCGCAGAGGAGAACATCATCGCCGGGAATACGATTCTCTACGGCGCCACCAGCGGGCAAGTGTATTTACGGGGTGTCGTCGGCGAGCGGTTTGCAGTCCGAAACAGCGGCGCCGTAGCCGTCGTAGAGGGCGCTGGCGACCATTGCTGCGAGTATATGACCGGTGGTATGGTGGTCGTACTTGGGGCCACCGGACGCAACTTCGCGGCCGGAATGAGCGGGGGCATCGCGTACGTCTTCGATATCGACGGAGAGCTCGACAACCGGATCAATCGCGGCCACGGCTCATTGCTCGTGGAGCGTGTGGTCGAGGACGAAGATCGGAAGATCCTGATGGACATGATCGAGAACCACCTGATGCATACGGGCAGCTTCAGGGCACGCGAGATCCTGAACGACTTCGACGTACAGGTGACTCGATTTCGCAAGGTCTGGTCCATGGAGTACAGAACGATGGTGACTGAGATCGCCGCCGGCCGTCTCGCGATGGACGACGAGGAGCAAGCTATGGAAGTGGGGACCGTGCATGGCTGATCCCGCGGGTTTTTTGAAATATTCGCGCAGAGTTGTCCAATCGCGCCCCGTCGACGAGCGTATCCATGATTGGCGCGAGGTGCATGGCGCACCTGACGATGCGCTTCTGCATGAGCAGGCCGCCCGATGCATGGATTGCGGCGTGCCATTCTGTCACGTAGGCTGTCCGGTCGCGAACCTCATTCCGGATTTCAACGATCTGACCCATCGAGGTCGAATGCGCGAAGCTCTCGATCGGCTCCATGCCACGAATAACTTCCCCGAGTTTACGGGTCGCCTGTGTCCCGCCCCCTGCGAATCGGCCTGTGTACTGGGCTATAACCAGTCGCCGGTCACGATCAAGCAGATCGAGCATGCCATCATCGAGGAAGGGTTCGCGCAGGGTTGGGTGGTTCCGGAACCGCCGGCGCAGCGCACTGGCCGGACCGTGGCGATCGTCGGTTCAGGACCGTCCGGCCTGGCCGCGGCGCAGCAACTGAACCGTGCCGGTCATACGGTGACTGTCCTTGAGCGCTCGGATCGGATCGGCGGGTTACTCCGGTACGGCATCCCGGAGTTCAAGCTCGAGAAATCGATCCTGGATCGAAGGCTGAGGATCTTGGAGGAAGAAGGCATCCTCTTCCGAACGGGCGTCGATGTCGGCGTCGATATCACGGCTGAGGAGCTTCGGGCACAGTACGATGCGGTCTGCCTGGCTGGCGGTTCCACAATCCCGCGAGACCTTGGCATCCCAGGACGGGACCTGCAGGGGATCCACTTCGCGATGGACTACCTGCCACAACAGAACCGGATCAACGCCGGCGATACGATCGCCGACCGTACGCGGATATGCGCGCACGGCCAGCGAGTAGTCATCATCGGCGGAGGCGATACCGGTGCGGACTGCCTCGGTACGGCCATACGACAGGGCGCTCGCGATATCGTGCAGATCGAACTGCTGCCCAAACCGCCCGCCGAGCGAGATGCCACGATGCCCTGGCCCACCTACCCGATGATCCTCCGAACTTCCTCCGCCCACGAAGAGGGTGGTCGACGGGATTGGGCGATCAACACCCGGGCGTTCCTCGGCGAACAAGGCAGGGTGACAGGGCTGCAGTGCGTGCGCGTGGAGTTCGGACCACGTGATGCAGACGGACGACGACCCATGTCCGAGCTGGAGCAGTCAGAGTTCATCCTCGAAGCGGACCTGGTCCTCCTCGCCATGGGCTTCCTCCATCCCCAGCGCTCGGGTCTGCTCGATGCGCTCGGCGTGCGTCTGGATCCACGCGGCAATGTCTGGACTGATGAGCGGCGCATGACCAGCGTACGAGGCGTATTCGCTGCCGGCGATATGCGACGCGGCCAATCGCTGATCGTCTGGGCCATCGCGGAGGGGAGGGCAGCCGCGGCCGGCATCGATGCGTTTCTGATGGAGGAGAGTCGTTTGCCGTAACAGCAGTTCCATGCAGATGGGATCATCGACAGCTATCGCACCGGCATCCAGGGGCGTATACTTTAACGCCGGAACTATGAAGGAGAAGCATCGATGAACTGCCCAACATGCACGGACACCCCTCTTGTCATTGCCGATCGTCTGGGTGTTGAGATTGACTACTGTCCGAGATGCCGAGGCGTCTGGCTGGATCGGGGCGAGCTGGATAAGCTTATCGAGCGCGCGAATAACTCAGCGCCACCGCCCCGTTACGATGACCGTGGCGGACCAAGCGACCGCGACCGCCGGTACGACCAACGAGACCGCGACCGATATTACGACGACGACGATGAGCGGCGTCACCGCAGGAAGCGGAGCTTTCTCGACGATATATTCGACTTCTAGACATGTTGGGCGGATAAACCTTGATCCGCCCAACACCCCGGAGACTCTATGGTCGCCTTCCTGTGCCTGATGAGTGCCCTCGCTTGCGCTCGGCGTGATCCGTCATCGTTGGGCGCCGTCGATATCGTCCTCGGGCGATCAGCAACCGCCGTAGAGCGAGCAGCCGCCGAACTGCTGCGCACGCGGCTTCTTGGTCTCGGCATTCGTGCGGCCAGATCCGAAGCCATGGGAGCCGGAACCGACGGGAGGCGCGGTACGACAACGATCCTTCTCGGCGTATCCGACCGTCATCGTCCTATTGCAGAACTCATGCAACGTGCGCGCATCGCCCCTCTGACGGAGCGATCTCCCGGTCCGGAGGGCTTCTTGCTGAAGATGTTGCCCGATCCGGGAGGCCGTACCATAGTCGCCGCGGGGGTAGACGAGCGGGGCGTCGTCTATGCAGTCGGCGAACTATTGCGGCGTATCGAGGTTCATCCCGATGGCGCCCGATTCACGGGACCGCTGGACGTTAGAACGGCTCCGGCCTTCGAGGTACGAGGAACCCAGATCGGGCAGAGCCGCGTTCTCCTGAAACAAGCCGGAGCTCGAAAATGGACCCGTGCCGAACTGGATGACGCGATCATCGACATCATCCTCGCCGGCGCCAATACGATCCAGGTTGACCCCGACGAAGACGAGCAGGCTACGCTCCGCCTTCTCCGCTCCCTGGGGATCAAGAGCCTGCTCCATTACAGCGTCAATGCCGGCACCGGACCGCCGGAATGGCAGGCATCGGAATCGATCGGGCGCACCGGTTACCTGTGCCCTTCGGTCCCGGAAGCGTACCAGGCGCTCCTGGCGAAGTGCGAGCGATACTTCAGCGCCTCGGGCCCGTATGACTACGTTCGGCTTGCAGCCGGTGACGGCGGCGGATGCGAGTGCGATCGGTGTCGACCCTACGGCCGGATCTATATCCGTCTCTGCGAGGACCTCGCGGCCATCATCCACCGGCATCATCCGGCGACAGAGGTATTCGTCACCAACCAGAAGCTGGACAACGAGAGCGATCTTGAGATCTTTCGGTACCTCCGCGAACAGCCACGAACGTGGCTCCGGGCTCTATGCTATGGGCCCGGCTCCGATGCGATGTCGTGGCAACCGGGTCATCGGCGCAATCACAGGCTCGATCTCTTTCGCTATCCAGGAACCGGCCCATTCGGGCGATACCTCCAGGAGATGCTCCATGAACTCCCGCCAGAGCAGGACATCGTCTTCTATAACGAGATCACCCATTGGCGATATTCGCAGAACGGATTCGTGCAGGCGTATCCTCGGGCCGATACGGACGGCAACCTGCCGCCGCACTGGAGTCATTGGATCTATGAGCGCATGCCGGACCGATACCTCACCATGGTGTATGACCGGCTGACCTACTTCGCCTGCCCCCGCTACTATCACACCGTGTTCAGCCAACTCCTCCCGTTCGGGATCGGCGATTGCACCCACTCCAGCGGTACGCACGACCATGCCAATCAGTGGTTATGGCAGAGGCTGCTCTGGAACCCTCAGCAGAGCGTCGAGGATGTCGTGAACGAATACGCGAGGACGTGGTTTGGCCCAGCCGCGGCGCCATTGATGGCCGCAGCGATCTTTGAGCTAGAGAAGTACATCCAGGACGATCCGAAGGTTCCCCTCGACCAACGGCCGGGTGTGCGACGCTACTACGCACTCGTGAAAGAGGCCGGCCGACGGATGCCCGCACAGATCCGCGATCGCTGCAAGCCGTGGTATGAGCACATGCAGAAGGCGGCCATCGACCTCCACACGGCCCTAGCGGTCCGCGAGCAGCGTCGGCTCCAGCAACGGATTGAGCGGACGGTGGCCCATGCTCTGAAGAATGACGATGGCACTGCGTCGCTCCGACGCTGCCTCGCCTGGCTATCGGGCTCCATCATGACCGGTGACATGGAGCGATTACGAAACGAGGCTGAGGAGCTTGCCCGCCTTTCGAATGAGCGGTTCGGGGTTCGGAGCGAGGGCGTTACGAACCTCGACCACGACTTTATCGGCCTCGGATGGATCCGACGTCAGCTCGAACGAGCCCTGGCCGCCGAGGGAGCGACGGGTCGTGAGCTTCTGAAAATGATCGTCGACTATGAGAATCCGGGTCCGGGCGGTTACTATGACAACTGCGGAGTCGCAGGCGGAGCCCCCCATATGGTACACGGCTACGCGTTTGACTTCGGCCAGCCCTTCGTGCCGGACATGCTGGTGGAAGGGAATCGATATAGTCAGAAGACCATGGCCTACACGCAAGACGAGGCAGAGGGCGTTACGTTTCGGTACGACAACCTCGACCCGGATGCCCGCTACCGAGTGCGGTTCACCCTCGTGCGTCCCCGTTATCAGGACCGATACGCCCAGCGCATGAACCAGCGGACTCAGTCGATCTTCGCCGATAACCTGCTGCTGGCAGCCGATGTGGAGGTGCCCGAACGGATGGCTGACCACTTCACCTATGATGTCCCCGCCGAGGCCACGCGTGACGGCGCACTCACCATACGATTTGCCCGGGCGACGGGCGTCGGTGTCGGAGATCGCGTCTCCGTGGATCAATGGCGCAACACCGGCGGCTGGGGCACCATCGTTAGCGAAGTCTGGCTGATGAAGGAGGCGGCGACCGAACGATGAAAGGTAAGGATTCCATGGTCTGGCTTATCATGATGACGCTTCTTGGTATTACGGTTCTCAGCGCCTACTCGATGGAGCCGGATCTCGGCATCGAAGGTCTGCCGACCATCAAACAAGGGGCGCGCCAGGGCTTTGCCAACGCTGGCTGGAAGTACGATCGCTATAAGGATCTGGCCTCGCTCGATGCGCGGACCAGAATGCTCGTAGCGGATCTCCAGGGGCCGGGAATCATCCGCCATTTTCACACGACACGGCATAATCCGGCCGACCTGTTCGCTCGAGGCATCGTGCTCGAGATCTGGTTTGATGATGCCGACACGCCAGCGGTCCTATCTCCCCTTGCCGACTTCTTCGGCGACGGATGCAATGGCGCGAGCATGCCCTTCTCAACACCGCTGATCGAATGCGCTCCCTGGAGCTACAACTGCTACTTTCCCATGCCCTTTCGGAAGCGCGCACGAGTCTACCTCCGTAACGACACGGCACGGGATGCGGTCAACTACAGCTATGTGGAGTGGGAACCACTGAGCCGTTGGGACCCATCCCTTGGCTACTTCCACGCGTCCTATGCCCGCCGGCGAATCCAGCTGACCACGAAGACTTCCGAGACATTCCTAGACGTTCGGGGCTCCGGGCATATCATCGGCCGCCAGTTCAGTGTGATTACCGATGAACCAGGGTTTCGCGACTTTAACGATGTTATGGAAGGCAACAACGAGGTCGACATTGATGGCCGCGAACTGGCCTTCGATTATCTCGGAAGCGAGGACTCCTTCACCTTCAGCTGGGGTTTTCGAGAGCCCTTCGCCGGCCTGCGTGCCGGCATGCCCCATGTCAAGCTCGGAACTAGGAACGAACTCTCCATCTACCGCTTTCACGATCACATGCCAATCCGCTTCGATAAGTCGCTGATATGGAGGATTAACTGGCAGCACGAGGCTGGTATGCTCACGAGAGCCGACGATCTGCAGAGACGCGCTGATGAGGGGGGCGGATGGGTCGATTATGCGACGGTCCATTATTGGTACCAGGATGCGCCCGGAGGATACGCACATACAGAGCTGCCCGCGCCGGAATGGCGCGGGAACGTCCAGCCGATCACAGACCGCGAGCTGGCCGGGATGATCGGCGCCATGCGACCGACGCCAGAGGCCCGGATCGACTTCAGCACAGCCGATAGCCTGAACTCAGTTCGCGTCGTCCATGCGTGGTCGCGAACGCATCCCTTCTGGATCGATGTGCCGGGGACCACCGGCGGCCACCCCGGGAATCCCAATCCCAGACGACAGGGTGTTCTGGCCATGCATCCCGCAGGACCAACCTTGCCCGGATATGTGCTTGCCAGGTTATCCCGCGGTACGCCTTCCGCTGAACGGATTCGCATAAGGGTGTCGGGCGATCCCTATGAAGCCCCGGGAAAGAGCGACTTCGTCCTTGCGATCGGGGTCGCATCCAACGGAGGGATCACCTGGCTCACCGAAGCTGTCGTCGATGCCGGGTCTCCCCCGGGCTCCGATAACTGGAGGACGATCGAATCTGCGCTCCCATCGAACCTCGACGGTCCGATCGGTATTGTCCTCAGGATCGCATACGGCGGAACGGTAGCGAACCTAAACGAGGAAGCGTTCATCGATGAGATCGCTATTGTGGCGGATTAACCCCTGTGTCGCAACGTAACAGGCAGCGCTCTTGCCGCGAGAGTCGGTCCGATCGCGCCGCTTCGATGACCCGACGGCAACTTCTCGCTGCGACTCCCGCGCTGATGTATGCAGCGTCGCATGGACCGAGACCCGACTCGGAGCTCGGGAACCTGCTGCAGGCTATCGTTGAGAAGAGAACGGCCCCGGCTCTTGCCGGCATCGCGATCACGGGCAACCGACCTCCCCTCACCGCCGTCGTCGGAGTCCGCAAGCACGGTGATCCAACACCAGCCCGGCCCAATGATCGATTCCATCTGGGGTCGTGCACCAAGGCGATGACCGCGGTCCTCATCGCCCAGTTGATCGAAGAAGGCAAGCTGGATTGGAGTACGAGACTCCCGGACGCTTTGCCCGATCTTGCAGCCCGTCTACCGGCCGAGATATGCGGGATCACAATCGACCATTTGCTGGCCCATCGCTCTGGCCTCTCATCAAAGCTCCATCCCAGGCCGACACTGGCGGAGCGGATCGCGGGGGCGCAGTCGCCAGCAGCAGCACGGGCGCAACGGACGGCGTTCGCCGCCGACGTCCTAACCCAGCCGCTGATCGCGCCGCCGGGAAACGCTTATGAGTACTCCAACGCCGGCTATATCCTTCTCGGGGCCATCATCGAACGACGGCGGGACCGCCCGTGGGAGGAAGTTATTCGCGCCCGGCTGTTTAAGCCGCTTCGGATGCGGAGCGCCGGGTTCGGGGCCATGGGCGCTCCGAACAGCGTCGACCAACCGTGGCAGCATCAGATCAAGAGCGGCAAGATACTCGCGATCGAACCCGGTGTGTTCGCCGATAATCCGGCCTCGCTGGGTCCCGCGGGCACCGTCCACTGCGCGCCTGCCGATTGGGCGCGGTTTCTCTCCGTCGCGCTCAGAGGCGAGACGGCTGGGGGATGCGGGCTGCGAGCCGCCACATGGAAACGGCTTCTAACGCCGCAGTTTGGCGGCGATTATGCCGGAGGTTGGATCGTCACGGAGCGCAGCTGGGGCGGACGTGTCGTGACCCACGCGGGCTCCAATACCCTGAGCTACTGTGTCGCATGGTTGGCTCCCGATCGGGGTTTTGGCGCCGCGGCTATGACGAACCTGGGCGGAAACGGGGCCGCTGAGGCATGCGACGACGCGGTCTCGGCCATCATCGGCAAGCTGGCATCGGGAGCCGCTCCACGCTGACGAACACCGGTTCGGATAGTCCGGGAGCTCCGGGTTATTCTATTCCGGCTCCTCATGCTGAGGGCATTCCTCGCACGGATGGTCACACTCCGATGACTCCAGGGTGCGCTGTTCCGGTTTATTCGCGTCGGAGACGACAGGAGGCGCTCCAGGGCCGATTGCGTGTTCCATCGTCCAGTTACCCGGTTCCTGAGGTCCTACCGGTATACTGACAGGAATCGCGTTATGGCTCATCATCGTTGTGAGCCATCCGGATCACGACAACTGAGTCTATTGTTGATCGCCGTACCGCACACCAGATCATCGATCCACACGGCTTCGCACACCAGTGCGGCCGGAAAGAGAACATAAGCTTGAGCCTTTCACCGGGCGCGATGCCCGAACTGATACAGGCGGGCATGGGCGCCTATATCTCGTGCTCCCGCCTGGCCAATGTAACAGCACGTCTGGGAGCCCTCGGCGTCGTCTCGTCCGTCGGTCTCCGTCACATCATTCCCGAGCAGATCCGCAGCGGCGACGAAGTGGCGATCTCGCTCGCACGAACTTTCCCCATCGCTCGATACGTCGAGGAACTCCTATCCTACGCTCCGGGTGGGAGCCGGCATAAACGAGCCATACCGATCGATGTTCCCGACCCGATCAAGGGCGCGTTCGCCAAGAGGCTGAGTGTGATCTCGGCCTATGTCGAGGTCGCACGGGCCAAACTCGGACACCGCGGGTTCGTGGGCATCAATGTCATGTGGAAATGCTCCCTTACCGTCCTTCCGAGCATCTATGGAGCGCTGCTCGCCGGTGTCGATGCCTTTCTATGCGGAGCCGGCGTACCGATGGAGCTTCCTGATATCGTGGGACGCATCCGAAGAGGCCAGCGCCTCGACTACGAACCGCTGACCGGTACCGGCACCCACGTGCACATGGACATCTCGGAGGATGGCGCAGAGAATCTTCTGCGCGATACGCCTGAACCGAGCCTGCTGCCGATTCTCTCCAACTTCGCGTTCTGCAAACGGCTGCTCGACACCTGGCAGAAGCGCTATGAAGGCGCCACACCCACGGCATTCGTTCTCGAGAACCATGCGGCGGGCGGACATAACGCACAACCACGCGACAAAGTCGCCTTTGGCGAGTCCGATGACATCGACGCCTACTTCGATAAGGTGATGGAACTCGGAGTTCCGGTCTACGTGGCCGGCGCCTTCGCCGAGGGTGGTTCCAGAAACGATCTTCTTTACTGGCAAGGCCGGGGCGCCCAGGGTATTCAGGTCGGATCACGCTTCGCGCTGACCGATGAATCGGGGATGCGCAGCGACCTGAGGGATCGCGCTGTCGAGGCGCAAGCAGAGGGAACGCTCGAAATCCGTACCGATCCCCGGCTATCGCCAACCGGGTTTCCGTTCAAGGTTGTTTCGATGAAGGGGACGCTCAGTGAGCCGGAGATCCAGGCATCCCAACGGCGCGCCTGCGATCTCGGATATCTGCTCCAATCCAAGAGGATCCAGCGGCCTGACGGCACTGAGCACGAGGTCTATCTGTGTCCGGCCATGCCGATCCACACCTATCTCGCTAACGGCGGCGCCATCGAGGACACCGAAGGACGGGCCTGCCTGTGCAACGCTCTCCTTGTTACCGCCGGCTTCGAGAAGGAGGGCCGCGTGCCGCTGGTCACCCTCGGCGAAAGCGCAGCGGTCGGGCCGGTGAAACGGTCTGCCCGCGAGGTCGTCGAGGACATCCTGACGCCCGAGCGCGCCGCCGACAACGAACGACGTCTGGCGTTGCGGGAGCCCATCCCCGTCGCGTCGTAGACGGCGCCCGGGATCACCAAGCGGTTCCTGTCGCGAATACCGATCGGAACCGCTTTTCCATTATCCAGCAATCCAATCCCTAGCGTTGCAGCTCGAGCTTGCCGACGTCCGTCGTTCCTCCGGGTGTATCGATGTATATCGGCAGTGCGGCTCGCGGATCGTTCGTTATCGTAAGCTCACGAATATCTCCTCGACGCGGCGCCTGAATCAGATAGAGCAGTCGGTACTGGCCTTCGCGGATACCGTTGAGTTCGAACCTGCCGAGCGCATCCGGACGAGCGCTTCGGATAATCTCGCGCAGGGCGAACGGAGCAATCGGACGCCATCTACCGGGCGCCGTCATCGACGCCAGAACCGATGAGCCCGCAGGCGCCAGCGCCGCGCGCGGATCGAGCCCATCGATGGCTCCAACGATCGTCCCCGCGACACGCCCCTGCAGACCCCTGCGCCGTTCTTCGGCCCGCTCACGCGCTCGCCCAGCCGGCAAGCCGGCATCGGCATACCAGCGCAGCGCATCGGCGGTATCTCCGGCAAACGCGTATAAATCGCCGATCGGCAACCGCGTATCATCGGTCGGAAACCCAATGACACCGCCGCGCTGGAAGAGCTTGAAGGCCTCACGACGAACTCTCCGACGATCGGGGCTTCCGGTTGCGATGGCAAGGTCCTCGATCAACAGCCGTAGGAACATCGGTTCGCCAAGATGCCGGACCGCTTCTGCAGCGGTCTCGACACGCAGCCACGGATCACCATTGAGGCAGGCGCGGTCATAGAGCGCTGCGAATGCGGCAGGCGCCAGGGCAGTGCGGTAACCCCGGGCCTTGAGATGAGATCGAATGCGCCGAAGATGCGCCGGGTTGAGCGGGATGCCCGAGAACCCATGGGACAAGGTTCGGAGCACACGGCCCGAACCCGCAGTCGGAAGATACAGCATGATCCCACCGTCTTCGCTCCCGGCTCGTTGCCACCAGGTCGGCTCCAGAGGAACAGAACGTACGAAGTCGGCGTCGTAGCGAGCGGCAGTGTATCGGGGTAGCCAGACATTCCCCCAAAATGCGAGGCCGATTGCGCCGAGACAGGCCACACAGGATTGGACGGCGCCACGCGCGCTCCTGCGCCCGAGCCCGATCGCCCCAAGACACAATAGTGCAGCCGCGAAAGCCGCACTCCCCAGCCATGCAAGAGCCGCCGGTCGCCAGGCGCTCTCACCGACGCCGCCGAGTAGGCGTACAAGGCGGATCCAGCGCTCTGGAGGCGCCGCCATCAAACCGTACATCGCAACCCAGACGATCAGGCCAAAGAGCGAGCCGCGAAATAACAGCGAAAGGGCTTCCCGCGCGCGTGGCAACAGATAGTTACCACTGTCGCAGTCACCGACGAAGCCGCTCCGCGCAAGGCTCAACCATAGACCGGCGCTGACCAGGGCTGTGGACGGCAGGGCGTCGGGAATCCATCGGGGTACAAAGCCGGATACCAGCGCCCAGAGCAGATAGATCACGACGAGAACCGGTACAACGGTGACAAAGGCCTTGATCAACGGTGCGGTGTGCATATACGTCCGAACCAGAATCCGGCTGTTCCAATCCACTCCCGTGGACAATCGAAATGTCGGATTGATCGCTTTGATCAGGCAATAAGCGCCACAGCCGGCGAAGAACAAGTAGAGCGTGAGCGCGGCGGCCAGCGGCAGACTGCCCAGGGCGGTGAGCAGACGATAGGTGAACGGGCTCCATAGCAGCGCCGACGGAACAGGCTGTGTATCATCCGGGATCGGCTGGATGTTCAACGGCGACCCATCCCAGAGAAGCATGGCGCACGTATACTGCGCCAATGGTATAAAGGCCGCACCAATGGCCGCGAAGATCGATACAGCAACGAGGCTGTACAGATCCGCGTTCGACTTCGTCGGTTGCGCAGGGGGAGCCGTTTCGGCCAGAGCCGCCGTTATCTCGGAGGAACCGGCCCCACCGCTGGCTCGCTCGGCCTCGGTAGTGGAGATCTCCGTCACGAATACGGATTTCTACCCACGACTGCCTGCTTCTCCCGGTCGAAATAGACCGCACGCCCCGTACGATAGGCGATGACGGACAGCGCAATGGGCACCATCACCCGGTACGCGAGATCGGCGTTCATGGTTGGCTGCTGACGAGATCGTATGCAGTCGAGCCAGTTGCCAAGATGATCATAGGCGAAGCGGGGCGACACTCGGATCTCATCGAGCACGGTACGGTCGCCGTCCTTATGGGTGATCAGTTCGGCGCCCTTATAACACTCAAGGCTCTGGGCGAGCTCCATCATCGGTCCGCGGAAGGCGTTCTGCGGTCGTACGATCATGCCCGGGCCGCCGGGCGTCAGCACGGCCTTCTGGCCCCGAACGGTGTCGGGTATCCCGTCGTCGCATTCCTGGCTGCCGATCATGAAACAGGTGCTCTGATTCGGGTAGTCGGCCTGGATGGTAAAGAGAGTCGGCACCTCTCGATGGTCGTTCTGGAGATTATGGATCGGCTGTCCGCCGTTGGCGGTCACCCTGTAGGGGAGGTCGTGGCCGATCGAGAGCGCAAGATGGGCGTAGACATGATAGAGCAAGTCCGTTGCCAGTCCGCCGCTATAGTCCCAGTACTTCCGGAATCGGCTGTAGCGTTCTGCGTCATAGGGCCGTTTCGGCGCAAGGCCGAACTTGTGTCCCAGCCATAGGTCCCAGTCCAGGTCGACTCCCGGCTTGCATGGCTGGATACCCCAGTTCCAATCGCCGTTGGGGTCGTTCCGAAAGGCGCCGCCCTGCAGCCAGATAACCGGACCGATGCCGCCCCCTTTGATGATCTCGCCGGCGGTCCACCAGTTGCCGTCGGAGCCCGATCCTGCCCCGCATTGCAGCACTTTCCCCGTTTCCCGCGAGACCTGCGCTACCTCCTTCGCCTGCTCCCAGTAGAGGGTCAGGGGCTTTTCACAGTAGACATCCTTGCCGGCTCGCATGGCGTCGATGGTCTGTTTGGAATGCCAGTGGTCCGGTGTGGCGATGACTACGGCGTCAACGCCCGGCTGAGCCAGCAGCTCCCGATAATCCCGATAGCCTCTGGCGCGACCGCCGGTGTCTCGAACCCGATCTTCGGTTCGACGATCCCAGACGTCACAAACCGCGACGATCTCGATCCGATCCGAACGCTGCTGGAACTCCCGAAACAGGGCCGAGCCGCGGCCGCCGACACCGATGAAGCCCAGGCCTATCTTGCTGTTGGCCTGAGTCGATGCCGCCTGCGCCGACCTCGCGAGGCCCGTGGTGGCCGCGCCGGTCATCGCGGCTGCGGTGAGAGAACCAAAGACGAACGTCCTGCGACTGGTTCGTTGATCCTGA
The DNA here is from genome assembly GCA_013360745.1 of Chthonomonadales bacterium. Classification (GTDB taxonomy): domain Bacteria; phylum Armatimonadota; class Chthonomonadetes; order Chthonomonadales; family CAJBBX01; genus JABWBA01. The sequence goes on from JABWBA010000025.1 coordinate 36,446, forward strand.
TCCATCGTATCATCCTCCCAATGGTATACGCATGTTTCGGTTCCATATGGTGTATCGTGCGCGAACGTCCGGCGGTACGGCTAGGCGTGCGGGTGCAGAGCGACCTTCATGCCTCGGCGTTCCTTCATCACCGCCAGACCCTCCGAAATCCGCGATAGCGGGAATGTGTGCGTGATCAGCGGTTGAACACGAACCGCACCCTGTTCGAGGAGCCGTACCGCCATTTCGTGGTGTCGCGGTACGCAGCCGTGGGAGCCCGTGACAAAGCACTCCTTGTAATGGATCGTATTCGAGAGGATCGACATCCGTCGAGCATCGCTCGGGAGACCGCCGAACAGATTGACGACGCCCCGATGCGCCACCATCTCGATCGCCTGTTCATGGGCTTCCACGGATCCGCAAGACGTAATCACGATATCCGGCCCGTCACCACGGGTCGCCTCCTGGCACCGTTCCACAATGTTCCCATCATCGGGCGTGAAGTAGGCATCGGCGCCGTAGGACCGGGCAAGGTCCAGCCGCAGGCCCGGGCGTTGGACCCCGATGACTCTGTCCGCTCCCATAGCGCGAGCAAGGTCGATCAGCATACAGCCGATCGGCCCCAGACCGATGATCACCACGCTCTTCCCGAGGGCCATACCGGCGAGTTCGAGGCCGTTGATGGCGCACGCCAGAGGCTCCGCAAGTGCCGCCTCGTCGAAGCTCAACCCGTCGGCGATCCTGGTCACCGGGCCTTGTTCCAGAACGAGACGGGAGAGAGGCAGGTATTCGGCAAATGCTCCCGGCAGTTGATAGCCGATCGCGTAGTTGATCGCGCAGTTATTGCCCAGACCGTTCCGGCACCAGCGACACTGGCCACATGGGACATCCGCCCCGATGGCGACACGATCGCCCACCCGCACACGCGTGACAGCCGAGCCCGCTTCCACGACGACGCCTGCGCATTCGTGACCGATCACCGCAGGCGGGCGGACGCGCGGATTTCCGTGTTGAAGGATCCGCATGTCGGAACCGCAGATCGCCGCCGCCTCAACCCGTACGAGGGCCGAATGATCGTCGACTTCGGGATCCGGCACATCTCGGTAGATCAGATTGCCCGTCGCCTCCAGTACCGACGCTTTCATGGTTCCGCTCCTGCCTCAGTCTTCGGCTCTTCGCCGATCAACACCTTCATCCATGTCGTGTTGCGATGGTACATCGCCGCCAATAACTCGGGCGCGGATGCCAGGGACACGCGATGGCTGACCAGCGGATCGGGCGATAGACGAGCGGTCCTCATCGCGTCCAACGCCACATGCCAATCATCATCCGTGCGATGCAGGCTGTACCATGAGTTCCATACCCCCACGAGCGCCGCTTCCGTCCGGAGCAGGCGGGACAGAAGCGGGACCGGCAGGCTCACATCGGCGGACGGATTGCCGAGAGCCACAACGGTCCCACCTCGAGCCACCGATGCAAGGCACTGGCCGAGTGTGGCCGGTACGCCTGCGGCGTCAATGCAGACATCGGCCCCGCGCCCAGCGGTCCGATCCATCACCATCCGACTCGGTTCTGTACCTCCGACACCGAATGCCTCCTGTACGCCGAATCTTCGTAGGAGATCCAGTCGATGCGCATCCGGATCAAACGCCAGGATGCGGCCTACGCCCATCACCTGCAGCCATTGCGCGGCCAGTTGACCGATGGGTCCAGCGCCGAACAACGCGATCGTCCTGCCCGTTAACGGGTGTCCCACGCGTCGGAGGGCATGCAGCGCAACGGCGGTCGGCTCGGTCATGGCGGCCGCTTGAAGCGAAACGCCGTGCGGGATCTTGCGGATATTGCGGGCTGGAGCGAGCACGTACTCCGCCATCGCTCCGTCTCGTCTGGATCCGATGTAATCGTAATCTCGACATTGGGCATAAACGCCGACCTCGCATGCGTCGCACCGCCCGCACCAGAGCAGAGGATAGACCACAACCCGGTCCCCGCAATGTAGATCAGCTGCTTCGTCACCGAGAGCCGCAACCGTTCCGCTGAACTCATGTCCCGGGATCAGCGGATGGCGATGCGCTCCCGTCGTGAAGATGCGGGGGAGATCCGAACCGCAGACGCCGCACCACGCGACCCGGATCAGCGCCTCGGAGGGGCCGGGAGTCGGCACAGGAATCTCCTCACAGCGCAGATCGCCGGGAGCGTGCAGCGCCAGGGCCAGCATCGTTTCAGGCATCGCTGCGCCGCTCCAGGCCGTCCCGGATCCGTGCCCGTACTGTATCGAAGTTCGCGGTTAGCGTGCCTGCCCGGTGATAGACGCTGCTAGAGCCGCACACCAGCACATCAGCCCCTGCCGCCACCATCTCCGGAATGTTGGTGAAACTCACGTTTCCGTCAACCTGGATCGGTATCGCACGCGCGTTGCGGCGAAGAAACCGCCGACAATCCGTGATCTTGTCGATGCACGCGGGTATATGGGCCTGGCCAGCGAAGCCCGGGTTCACGGTCATGATCAACACGTAATCCAATCGATCGAGGACGTGGCCGATCGTCTCGACGGGCGTCGCTGGGTTCAGCGCCACGCCGGCCTTCATCCCAAGCTCCCGTATGCGACCGAGTGTCCGATCAAGATGTCGTGCGGATTCCTGATGAACGGACACCGAACTTACGCCCATATCAGCGAGGAGTGTAATAAAGAGCTCGTTATCCTCCACCATCAGGTGCACGTCGACAGGCGCCTGTGCGACATGCGCCACGGCTCGAACCGTTTCCAATCCCACGGGCATGTTCGGCGTGAAACGTCCGTCCATCACGTCAAGGTGCAGCCAATCAGCTCCCGCACGTTGCGCCTCCTCGACGGCGCTGCCGAGTCTCAACGCATCCGCGCACATCAACGACGGCGCGATGATCACGCCATCCTCCCTGCCTATTCGCGTTGAACACGGTTCATCAGGAGCGGAGCCCAGGACCCTGACGCAGTGCTCGAGCGATTCCCTTAGCTGGCCTTCGAGCAGACCGTCCGAATAGTCCCTTCCCAGCTTCGGGCCTCCGATTTCTAGGTACGCAATCAGCTCAGACACCGGAAGCTCGGACTGTCGTCGGCGCAGGAGCGCCACGACATCGGTCAGATCGATCACGCCTCTACCGCGCTCCGCAGAGCCAAAGCCGTAGGTAGCGGAATATCGAGTGTCGGTGTTTTTCAGATGGAGTTCGGTGATGTACGGCAACCCGGCCTCCAACAGCGACCGATGGTCCCAGATCACGCGCCCCGAACCATCCGCGTAGCCATGCGCCACATCCGCGCACAGTCCGATATCCGCAGTCTCGTTCGGGCGATTACGGTGATACTCCTTCAGCTCGCCCGCGATGTGCGCGATCTCACCGGGCAGCGTCGGAGGTTCGGCCAGACACGACATCGGTTCCAACGTCAATCGTTCGAGTCCGTTCGCGTGGGCCACATGCAGCAGACGCTTCATTGCGTCGAGATATCGCTGAACGCCTGCGGACTTCGTCTCCATCGCATCACGCAGTACCGCTCCCGCATTACTCCCCGCGGAACGTGCCCCGACCAGCGCGGCCACTTCGATAAGTCGTCGGTAGCTGGCTTCGGCAGCCTCCGCCCACCCCGGCTCGCCACGAAAAAACCCGCCCAACTCCCGGTGCGCGGTGAATACGCTGCTGATACGAACGCCATGGTCCGCGGCCTCGTCGCGCAGACGGCGAAAGGCGTCGTCCGGCAGGTGGTACAGCTCGAAAAAGGAGCCCAGCTGCAGATCGGAAACGCCGCACTCCCGCATGATCTTGAAGAGCCAGGGATAGGAATACCGGTATTCGATGGGATCCGATTTTACGCCTACTCGGAGGTGAACGGCCATTAGAGATCAACTCGCTCCGTCGGTAGGTCCCGCGATACGCTCAAAACCATGATCCGGGTCATCATCACCTGCGCGCCAGGATCCGACCGCCCGCGAGCGCAGCGACGAGAGCGCCGATCGCCATACAAGTCAGAAAGCCACCGACCATCCACGAACCCGGCGCGTAACGCATCTCGATGGTGGAGGCTCCGGCGGGCGCTTCGACAGCCCGCAGCACGCCATCCGCGATCAGAATCGGCGTTGGCCTCGTCCCGTTCTTGTCCGTTATGTACGCCCTCCAGCCGGGATACGCAGGTTCCGATGTAACCAGCAACGATCGACGCCGAGCTCGGATTGCGTACATCATGGTATGGGAGCTCATTCGGGATAATCGCACGGATCCGGGATCGATTCCTCCGAGAGGCGCCGCGCTGAGGCGGGCAGCCGCGTCCGCGGCGGCGGCATCGCCTGCTCGAACCTCGACGGTCGCATCCCGATCCACCTGGAAGCTCGGCGCCGTCATCGCGCGAACCGCCGAGACGGGACCATCGACGGTCTGGATGGCGGAGGCAAGCCAGGCTGGACCCTGCGCCCGAGGGTTACGCCATACGGTTAGCTCGGCGTCTGCCTGAGGTTCGAATCGTCCTTCAGGCAGCCCGTTGCTCGATGCAGTCGTGATATGGGCCACGTTCAGCGCGTCCAGCAAGGGATGATCCGCGCCCGGAAGGCGAACGGTGTTGCCGTCGGGGAACACAGGCCGGCTTGTGGACAGGGTCTCCGCCACGGTTTCCATGGCAAGATGATATCGGCGCGAGTGGACGGAATCGGCGCCCTGAACCTCTCGATAGCCGACGACGGCGTTGTAGTTGGGGACGATCAGCCCCTTGAGCCCCAGCGTCCGCTCCTCCAGGGACAGAACACGGCTCGACGGGCTCGCAAGGAGAGCCTGCGTCGTTTGCGTCGCGCCGCCCAGCATCCGTGGGTCCGTCGCCGGATTGAAGCCATGGCTCCATATCAACAGGTCGACGGCGCAAATCACCGGAACCATTACAGGCGCCAGACGGTTCCACACATCCCGGGATGGCCGCATGCGAATGCTCCACAAGGCAGCGCCTGTTAGCGCCGACACGAGGACTGCGTGTCGAATGCCGGAGGCTTCATAGGCGATCCATCCGCTCGTGCGCAGCGCCGGATACGCGATGGAGGCGAGCGGCCAGACGAGCGCCGCAACGAGAGCGAGGCCTGCGGTGATACCTGCGACGACATATCCGTCTGCGATGTCGGCAGGCCGAACAGTCGTCCCGGTTTTCTGCCCTGCAGCGGCATCCTCATCAGCGAGTGCGCTGGCATCCTTCCGGGCTAGCGCCGCCTCGATGCCCTGGGCTGCAAGGGCGGCGAACGCAAAGGACACCATGCACAGAGCCCGGGCCGGGGCCTGAAACTGCGCATAACCGGGCACGAGCCGAAAGAGGATGAGGCCGACCGGCGTTCCGAGCGCAAGCGCGATCCCGATCAGCCCCATCGTGGAGAAGAAACGAACCTCTGGCATGTCAAACCGCCATAATAGAGCGAGCATCACGAGGACCAGGGCGCCGATGCCCACGTAGTGGGTGTACTCGATGAAGTCGTAGGCCCCGATATACGGATTGCCGGGCCGGGCCACACCATCCTCCACCTCGACGTAGTCTCTCGGATTGCCGAGGGCGTTCGGCAGGAGGAGCCCGCCCAGATAGGCTGGAGGCAGGCGAAGCCGTATGCTCTCGCCGTACGTGCGGATACCGCGACGGTGGTTGATGCGACTGGCCTCGGCCACTGGAAGCAAGGTGGAGGCGCCGAGCAGAAACGCAGCAAGCAGCGAAATCGGGACAGCCCACAGGGCCTTGCGCGGCGTCCGCCATAGGATGTAGAGCGCTGTCATACCGGCGACGTACATCGCGAACTGCGGATGGCCGGCAACGAACGAAAGCGCCAGCGCGCCGCTGACGCCGCAGAGCCCCAGCGCCGTTCGCCCCGATCGTCGGGCGAACTCCCATGCCCAGAGCGCACCCGGGAGCCAGCACAGCACGGCGGTCGGCGTCTGAAACTCCGTCCAGACGACCTGCAATCCGCACAGCATCCACACGAGGGCGCCGGTCACTGCCGCGATCGGCTGCAAGCGGAGCGCACGGCAGAGTCCGTACATCAGAAGGCCGGTTACGACTGTATGGAGTAAGGTGACGAGATTGATCCCAAGCCATAACGGGAGCAGATAGAGCAGCACGTTCGGAGGATATAGCACGGCCGATTGGCTATTGCCGAGGAGTACGTTCCCGCTGAGCTCCATCGGGTTCCATAGTGGAATCTCGCCCGCGCGGATCCGTTCTCGAGCCGTGAAGCGCCAGGAGTAGTACTCGAAGATCGGCCCCAGCATCTGGTTCTGCGTGAAACGGAAATCGGGGAAGCGCTCCGCAGCCGAAGCCCCCCATGGGCGCATCAGAAGTACGACGTCCGCGGGGAGGAGGACGCGACCTCGTGCAAGGCCGGGGCTGTGCAGCAACAGAGCTGCGCCGAGAATCGCCAGGACGCAAACTAGATCGGCGCGGCGGGTCGGTCTGGCATCGCAGTTGAACGTACGAGCGTCCGGTGTCGGCGAGCCTCCATTGGTCGCAGCCATGGCTCTGATTATAGTCGCCCTGACGTATCGAAGCAAGCCAGATCTGGCGCGAGGGGATGCAATACGCGCGATGAGGTGGATGCCGCGAAGGGACAAAGGAATGCGCCCCTCTCAGGAGGCAGTGCATTCTCTGAAAACCGGGCAGGTGGCGGCAGAAGGGTCTGCGTCGTAGTGGCTTGGGTTGAGGCATCGACCTGAGGATG
>JABWBA010000089.1 GCA_013360745.1 Chthonomonadales bacterium
CCGCGGCGGCCATGAAAACGGCCCCGCAGCTCGGGGCGTCGTTGAGCCCAGGCATGGCCGCAGCCCCGGCCCCAGCATCGGCCGAAGAGGTCCTCGGCTACATCAACGTCGCTGCAGGCCCGGACGGAGAAGGGAGGAGCCAGGACGCAGCCCGCCCGGATCCGCGGCTCCTCAAGCTGGTCACGCTGGACGAGGAGGATGTCTCCGGCGCCGATCTGGTCGGCCGCCTCAGGTCGTTGACCGACGTCGAGTTGCGGCTGGCCGACGGGCTGGCCCGACGGGCGGTGACGGTCCTCTGCCGCGAGGCGCCGCTTCGGGATGTCCTCCGTCAGATGAGCAGGGCCTTCGGACTCCGATGGGAACAGCAGGCCTCGGGTGAGACGATCATCTACAGGGCGACCGAAACGATCGCCAATAACCGAACCGCCGCCTTCGCGGCAGGCGCATCAGCCCTACGCCGTGCCGGATCGCAGCAGGCCGAACGACAGGCAGCGCCCCTGGCGGAGCGGAAGAAGCGTTCTCCGATCAACGTCATCGGCGAACCCGGGGCTGTCCGACAATGGCTGGACGAAGAGAACAGAGACCCATCCGCCCAGATCGAGGGTTGGTGGATCATCGGTGGGAGATAGGCGACCGAGCCGCTGGGCTCGACGCAGAAAGGAGCAACGACCATGAGACACCGCGCAGTCAGGATCGGAGCCGCAGCATTCGCCGTCACAGCGCTGATCACCGCAGGGGCTTTGATGCCGGCTCGGAGCTGGGTATACCGCTCGGCGCAGCGGGGGCAATCCAACGCACAGCGACCGTCCGTCGCCATCAGCCATGAGCCGACCTCGGGCTGCCTTGAGATCATCGACAAGGACCGAAAGCCGGCGGGCTTCTGTCCTCTGCAGCGGACCGATGTCGTTGCCGATATCTCGGGCTACGTCTCCCGGGTGACGGTGACCCAGCGGTTCGCCAACCCGTCCCGGTCCCCCATCGAGGCCATCTACACCTTCCCGCTCCCAGAGGATGCGGCGGTGGACGACATGACCATGACGATCGGTAAGCGGGTCGTCAAGGGGACCATCATGCGCCGCGAGGACGCCCGACATGTCTATGACGACGCCCGCGCGCGGGGACAGGCCGCTGCGCTCCTCGACCAGGAGCGGCCGAATATCTTCACGCAGGCTGTCGCCAACATCATGCCCGGGCAGGATGTGAGCGTCACCATCAGCTATGTCCATCTGCTGAAGTACGAAGAGGGCCTCTACACGTTCACCTTCCCCATGGTCGTCGGCCCCCGCTACACGCCTGCTGGCGGCTACCAGAAACCCGGTGAACGGGGAAGCCCGAGCGAACCGTCCGTTCTCTACGACGATCCGGGCGCGACGTCCGTCGTCACCGATGCCGGTCGGATTACGCCTCCGATCACGCCCCGGGGGACACGGGCTGGCCATGACATCTCCCTGAGTGTCCGGCTGGACGCGGGCCTCCCCCTGACCGGAATATCCTCGGCGCTGCATCAGATCGATATCCGCCGCACCGACCCCAACCGCGCCACGATCCGGCTCAAAGGGGGCGCAACCCTCCCGAATAAGGACTTCGTCCTCCGCTACAGCGCGGCAGGCTCCGAGCTCGCCGAAGGGATCCTGACCTACGCAGAGCCCGGGCGGGATGGGGGCTACTTCACACTGATCCTCCAACCCCCATCGGCCCCGCCTCAGGACATGGTGTCGCCGAGGGAGATGGTCTTCGTCATCGACCAGACCGGCTCCCAGTCCGGCTGGCCGATCAAAAAGGCGAAGGAGACCATGGCCCATTGCCTCAAGAACCTCAGGAAAGGCGACACGTTCCAGCTCCTGGGCTTCAATACGGAGGTCTTTCCTTGCTTCGAAGCCCCCGTCCCGGCAACCCGGGCGAACATCGAGACGGCGCTCCGGTGGCTTGAGCCCATCGAAGGGAGCGGCGGTACGGACATCCTCCGCTCAGTCGATTACGCCCTCGCGATACCCCGGGATCCGGCCCGGCTGCGGATCGTCTGCTATCTCACCGATGGCTACGTGGGCAATGACATGCAGATTCTGGACTACATCGGCAAGCACCGGGGTGAGGCCCGCATGTTCCCCATCGGCATCGGCAACTCCGTGAATCGGTTCCTCATCGAAGGGATGGCCCGTGAAGGGAAAGGCCAATCCGACTTCGTCCTTCTCAATGAACCAGGAGAGGAGCACGCCCGGAGGTTCTATGAGCGAATCGCAAGCCCGTTGCTGCTGGATGTCAGCGTGGATTGGGGCGGACTATCCGTCGAGCCCGACGAAGTCTATCCCCGCTATGTGCCCGATGTCTTCACCGCCGCACCGGTGGTCCTCAAGGGCCGGTATACCAAGCCGGGGAACGGCTTCGTGACGGTCAGCGGAACCCTGCGCGGGAGGCCATGGAGCCGGAGGATCGCCGTAACCCTGCCCGAGGTCGATAAGGACGGCAGCGCCATCGCGACGCTCTGGGCACGGGAGAAGATCGAGGACCTGCAGCGGCAGGATTGGCTCGGCGCGCAGACCGGCAATCCGAAGCTCGACCTCAAGGACGCGATCATCCGGGTCGCGCTCGAGCATCGGCTCATGAGCCAGTACACCTCATTCGTCGCCGTTGAACAGAAAGTCGTCAACGTGGGCGGTACGCAGAAAACGGTCGATGTGCCCGTCGAGATGCCCGACGGTGTCTCTTATGAGGGCATCTTCGTCCGGGATCAAGAGGAGACGGATAAAGTATTTATGTTGAGGAACGTGTCCCGTCGAATGTGGGCGTCCAGCCCCAGCATAGCGGGCGGAGCGATGGGGGGAGCGGCCGCTTCGAGCCCGGCTACCCAGTCAGGCGCCGCCCTGCTCAAGAACCGGCGGGCCGATCATTCGCCTCCTCGCGAGGAGTTCGCCTACCGCGAGGCCGCGAAGGAACTCCTCAGCGCGGAAGGTCGGAAGAAGCTCGACGCGATGACGCCAGCCGAGAGAACGAAGACTCTTCGGGCGGCCAAGCTCAGCTCCGATCTGAGGGCGAAGCTCGTCCCGGGTGTGAAGGGTGTCTGGCGCGTGCAGGTGTGGCTGACAGGCGGGCCGGCGGACCGGATGCAGCTCCTGAGACGCGCAGGTCTCACGGTAGAAGCGGAGCTCATCAAAGGGAAGCTCGTTCTGGGGAAGGTGAACGTGGATCGGATTGACGCCCTCCTCGCGCTCGGCTTTGTCCGGAGAGTGGAGGCGCCGCGGATGCGATAGGGCGAGGCTCGGAACCGAAGGCGACGACGGCCTGAGCTTGTCCAGGGCAGGCCGTCGCGCCGTTATGGGGATCTGCCGCCCTGATCGCGCTCCGAGGGCAGGACCAGCGTCGGCGCCCGCCGAACCAACTCGGTAGCGCGCCGGCTGGTCTGGCCGTCCGGAGGGTGGTCCTATGGGCAGGTTGCTTCTAATCGCTGCGCTCCTGTGCAGCGTGGCGGCGTATGGGCTGGATGATCGTTCGGTCCTGGAGTATGGGGCGATCGGCGACGGCAAGACCGATTGCACGGCGGCGTTCCAGAAGGCCATGGACGAAGCTGCAGCATCGGGCGGCGGCCGGGTGCGGGTTCCGGCCGGCATGTTTCTGATCGCTAGTCGCCTTCGCATACCACCGGCGGTCACACTTGAGGGCATCTGGGAGGCCCCGCCTGTGGCGATCCCTCGCACCTCCGGCAGTCACCCCGACGCGCTTGCAGGCCAATCGAAGACCGCGCTTCTGGCCGGCTCCGTGCTCCTCGCGGTTGCGGATAAGGGGAACGAGAACGCCGCTCCGTTTATTCGGATGGAGACCACAGCTACCCTGAAAGGGCTCATCATCCACTATCCGGAGCAGGTTGCCTCCAGCACACCAGCGGCTTATCCGTGGACCGTTCAGGGGAGCGGCGACAACATCACCATTCTGGATTGCCTCTTCATCAACCCCTACATGGCCGTGGACTTCGGCGCCAATCCCTGCGGCCGACACCTCATCCGCAATCTCTACGCTCAGGCGATTTACAAGGGGCTGTTCATCGACAAGTGCTACGACGTGGGGCGGGTCGAAAACGTCCACTTCTGGCCCTTCTGGATGCATATCGACGGCGAAGGCCAGGACGAGCTGCGCCGATGGACCAGCGAACATGGCACTGCGTTTATCCTGAGCCGGAGTGACTGGGAGTACATCTCCAACTCCTTCTGCATCTCCTATAAGGTCGGCATCCATTTCAAGTCGTCGGCGCCCGACGGGCCGGGCAACTACCTCCTGAGCCAATCGGGCGCCGATGGATGCGATACGGCCGTCATGGTCGAGGAGACACAGGGGCATAGCGGTGTCAGCTTCAGCAACGCCCAGATCTTCGGCCGTATCGTGGTGGGCGAGAAGAACCACGGACCCGTCCGATTCACCTCCTGCGGGATATTCGGCGCGACCGGAACGCGGACGCCCCCCTACGGCGAGGTGATCCGGATCGAGGGGCATGGGCGCGTCTCGTTCGACAACTGCCATTTCTACGCCATCGACGGCAAATCGGCGACTCCCGCCATCATCCGCCAGCTCGGCGGCCGGCTCAGCGTCACGGACAGCGTCTACATCGTGAACAAGTTCCTCGATCCGATTCCGCTGGTGATCGAGAAGGGCGCCCGGACCACGATCTATTGTCTGAACGAACACTACACAACGAAACGGCCGATCAACCGCCTCGGCAAGACGGGCCGGGTGATCATCAAGGACAACATCTACGCGGACACGCGATGATCACTGAGGCCGCCGCTCCCTCCTATTCCGCCCGCTCAAAGGCCGCTCGTGGGCGGTTCGCCGGCCGCCTGGCATTCCTGTCGATGGTGACGCTGACGATCCTCGGTCCGGCCCTGTGGTCCGGGGTCGCGGATCATCGAGAGGTCGGCTTGCAGAACGCCGTCGAGGGGCTGGCGGTCGCACCGTATGGGCTTGTGGTCTGCGCCAGCGGCTGGGATGATGCTGGGCGCGAGTACGGCCTCTATCGAGACGGGCTCGCTCAGGGCGCCTGCGCCGATACGCACGGTCCCGGGCTGACGGGCGGCGCCGGCGTCGCGCTGGACCGTGACCATGTCTATATCGTCCTCAATCGTCGGATCGATGCCGACGGCCCCACCGAGGAGAACGGCCGTCCGACGGGCTGGACGAGACGATGCCTGGCGCGGCGGACCCTGCAGGGCGGGCATGCGCCGTTCGCCGGCGGCCTGGGCCCGCACGGAGACGAGTTCGCGCTCCGGGAGACTCCCGACGGTATGGGCGGGGAGATCCGGGGGCTGGCCGCGGACGGCAGGGGAACCCTGTATCTCGGCGACCCCGCTTCGGCCCGGATCCGGGTCCTCGATACAGCCGCCATGCAGGAACTCCGCCGATTCACCGCGCTCCGGGTTCGGGCTATGGCGGTGGAGCCGTCCGGGCGGTTATGGGCGATCCAGGCCCCCGACCCGACGCTGATCACGACCGACGCGCTGCTGCCGGATCGTGACGACCTCGAATGGCGCGCGGTGCGATTCTCGCCGAAGGGCGAACCGGATCGAACCCTCTGGATGCCCGGGGCGGTACGGCCTGCAGGCATCGCCTTCGACCGACGGGGCCGTCTGTACGTCGCCGACGCCGGACCGGCGCAGCAGGTCCTGATATACGAGAACCCCGCGAGGTATAGCAAGATCGACGGCCGCATCGGCGCGCCCGGAGGCCTGTCCGCGCGGCCTCGTCCCGGATTGGTGCGGGCTAGCCGACTGCCGGGACCCACCTCGGTCGGGTGCGACGCGGCCGACAACATCTATGTGGGCTGCACGAGGGCGGGCGCTGGCTCCGCTCTCCGGTGTTATGCAACATGGAGGCGCGGCGGGGAACCCGAACTCCGCTGGGAGATGACCGGGCCGGACGCGCTCAACAATCCTGCCGCGCGACGGAAGGCGGCGGAATCGAGATAGATGCCATGAATCAGACAGTCATCGAGTTCATCGAAAAGGGACGGGCGGCGCTCGTCCACGACGGAGCCCCGCCGGAGCTTCAGGAAGGCCAGGCGCTGGTGGAGACCCTCTACTCCGGCGTCACGAACGGCACCGAACGCCACGCGCTCCTTACGGAGCACGGCTTCGGAGGCGGATTTCCCGGACGCCACGGCTATCAGCATATCGGAAGGGTTATCGACGTTCGGGGTGAGGTCCTCGGCCTGCAAGCCGGCGACCTCGTCTTCTGCGGCGATTACATCGGCCATCGAGGCTGGCAGATCGTCTCGGACGGCAGCCTCGTGCTGCCGCTGAAGGGGGACTGGCCGCTGCCGGCGAGCGCTCTGCTGGGCGTCGCCGGGGTCGCGATCCGCGCGGTTCGCCGTATGCGAGTCGGCATCGGCGCGAACGTCTGGGTCGTCGGGCAGGGGCCGATCGGCCACTTCCTGGGTCAGTGCTCCCGTGCGGCAGGGGCCGAAGTGACGGTGTCGGATCTCCTTTCGAATCGGCTCGACGCGGCTCGCCGTGCAGGCATCGAAACCGTACTCGACGCGAGCGATCCGGGCGTCGACGAGACTCTGGCGCAGCTGGGCCCCTTTGATTTCATCTTCGACGCCTGCAGCGCTCCCAACCTCCTCGATACCGTCTTCGCACGACGCCTTCTCGCTCACGGAGGCTGCATCGGGATGATGGCGGTCCGGCGGGAGGTGACCTATCCGTGGGGCATGCTCCACGCCGCCGAGGCGCGCATCGAAACCTCCTGTCACTATGACCGGGGCGACCTTCGTGCGCTGGCGTCCCTCGTGCGGCGCGGCATCGTCGATATGAAACCCATCATCTCGGATATCCTGCCGATCTCCGAAGCCCCCGGTCTCTATGAGCGATTGGGCGCGGGCGACCCGAACTTGATTGGGATCGTCTTCGATTGGACCTGATCGTCGAGCCTCCCTAACGGCCGAACAGGATGCCATCCAGCCTGAGGCGGCGCGAGGCCTCCGACAGCGCCCAGGTGACCGCCAGCAGCAGGAGCCCCATGACCAGGGTAGGCGCGGGGAGCCGATCCAGAAACGCGGTCACCTTCGGCCCTCCCATCAAGAACAGGATGGCTGGATGGATGAGGAAGAAGGCAATGGAACGGTCGCCGATCGCCTGGAAGAACCGCCTGGGCAGGTTTGTCCGGACCAGCCGCTTGCTGAACCCCAACAGGAGCAGCGCCACCCCCATGCAGTAGACCGCGATGCCGCCGTTGAAGACGAGGCTGGAGTAGGGGCGGTGGAGGTAATGCATCACCGCGGGCGGCAGATAGACGGCGAGACCGGCGACGGCCAGCCCCCAGAACGCCCAGCGCCACCGCCTCCAGATATCCTCCCAGAGCGCCCAGTTCATGCCCAGCCACATCCCCGTGATGACGGGCATGCAGTACCAGACTACAGTCGAACCGGGCCATCGAAGGCCCAGCCAGTGCCGCTGAGCCATGAAGACAGCCCATTGGATCAGCCCGCTGATGAGCAAAACGGCCCCGAAACGGAGCCGCAGTCCCCGCATCAGCGCTAGAAGGAGCGGGAACAGGACGGAGAACTGGAGCAGGATGACCATGAAGTAGAGATGGAAGTAGCCCTTCCCCCAGAGCAGACAGAGCCAGAGCCGGTCCGGCATCAGGACGCTCGGCGCCGTCATCGCGGCGAAGCCGAGGTTGAGCTGCGCCGGAGCCATATCCGATTCCGCCCGCAGCCATAGAACCCGAAACGTGATGTAGATCGCGGTCCAGATGAGGTACGGCCACAGTGAGCGCTGCACCCTTCTCGCGTAGAACCGTCGCCAATCGGGCACGGGCCTGGAGGCGACGCTCCGGGCCAGGAGCACCGCCGAGACGAGCAGGAAGGTGGGAACCGCGAAGTGGAGGATACGGGAGAGGACGGCCATGGTCCACCACAGGGGATCGTAGTCGACGGTGAACTTGCGCATGCCCGTCGACAGCGTATGGTGCGTCATGACCTCGACGATGCTCAGGCCCTTGAGAATATCGAACGTGGCGTCTCTGGGCCGCGTCCCTGCGGACGGACCAGGAGGATCGGAGGGAGAAGCGGGAGGTGGGCGCTCATGGAGAACCTCCATTGCGCCTCCGGGCGTTGCCATTGATGGACCCCTTTCGCCGTCGGGCGCCGATTCCCTGCCCAACCGAGCGGTTCGGACAGCGCGAGGGCTCGGCCTCAGTAGACCGTATCGTCGCCCCCGCCGGAGCCGTCGGGCCCGTCGCCAGCGAGATCCTCTTCCAGCGCCTCTTCGAAATCGTCGCCCAGATCCTCATCCATGGCGGCCCCCATATCCTTCACCCACCGCCGCATCGCCTTCGGGTCGTTCTCGATGTCGCCATATCGGGACTCATCAGTGAGTTCATCCATGGCGTCGTCCTCGGACCGAACTCGGGCAAATCGGCTGACCAGTTTCTCCAGGTCGCCGCCGCCGCATTTCGGGCATGCCAGAGGTCGAGGATCGGCGATCATCCCGACGAGGGCGCTGAAACGTTTCCCGCAGCCCTGGCATCGATACTCAAAGATCGGCATGGTGCACTCTCAGACTCCTTCTTGCTGGATCGTCGCTGATTCGGGATTCTACCCATTCTGTCGGAGTACGGCCAGAGGACGCCCTCGGCCGGAGGGTATCCTCTACAAACGCCTGCGGCATCGGAAGGGTGCGGGGCAGGCCAGCGAATAGGTGAGGCGCTTGATGAACGACTGCCTTTTCTGCCGCATCGCAGCCGGGGAGATACCGGCGACGGTCCTCTACGAGGACGACCAACACATCGCATTTCGCGATATCAACCCGGCTGCGCCGGTGCATGCGATCGTGATCCCGAAAGCCCACTACGGGACGCTGCTGGATGTCCCTGACGCCGGCGTCCATGGGGCGCTTCTTGAGGCGGCATGCGCGGCCGCCCGAGCGCTGGGTCTGGAGCAAGGGGGATTCCGCCTTGTTGCGAACTTCGGCGGCGACGGCGGACAAGAGGTGATGCATGTCCACTGGCACCTCCTCGGCGGCCGGCTGCTGGGCTGGCCTCCCGGCTAGGAGGCCGGAGACACCAAAGAACGGAGCATCCATGAAGGTCTACAACATCGCGGTCATCCCGGGCGACGGCACCGGCCCTGAGGTCGTTGTCGAGGGGCAGAAGGTCCTCGCAGCGATCGGCGCTCGCCATGGCCTATCCTTTCGGTACGAAACCTACGACTTCGGCGGCGACCGATACCTCCGGACCGGCGAGACCCTGCCCGACAGCGCCCTGCAGGAGCTGCGGGGCTATGACGCGATCTACCTCGGAGCAATCGGGCATCCCGACGTCAAACCGGGCATCCTCGAGAAGGGCATCCTCCTGAAGGCGCGCTTCGCCCTCGATCAATACGTCAACCTCCGGCCCGTCAAGCTCTACCCCAACGTCGAGACCCCCCTGAAGGACAAGGGGCCGGATGAGATCGATTTCGTCATCGTCCGGGAGAATACCGGCGGCATCTACACGGGGATCGGCGGCGCGACGATGGTCGGCACGCCGCACGAAATCGCGACGCAGGTGATGGTCTATTCCCGGCACGTGGTGGAGCGGTGCGTCCGATACGCCTATGCCTTCGCCCGACGACGGGCCCGCAAGAGCCTGCTGACGCTCGTCCATAAGAACAACGTGCTGACCGACGTCGGCGATCTCTGGGTGCGGGTGCATAAAGAGATCGGTGACGCGGAGTTCCCGGATATCCGCCAGGATTACAATCATGTGGACGCCTGCACGATGTGGATGGTCAAGAGCCCCGAGTTCTACGATGTCATCGTCACCGAAAACCTGTTCGGGGACATCATCACCGACCTCGGAGCGATGATCCAGGGCGGCATGGGCATCGCCGCGGGCGGCAATATCAACCCTGAGGGCGTCTCCATGTTCGAGCCCATCGGCGGCAGCGCTCCGAAGTATACGGGTCAGGGGATCATCAACCCCCTCGCCGCCATCTGCGCCGCCGGCATGATGCTCGATACTCTGGGCGAGGCGGAGGCTGCCCTGACCGTCGATCAAGCCGTCCACGCCGCTCTGGCGACCGGGCGGATCCGTTCCATGGCCGCCGGCCGGATGGGGATGAGCACATCGGAGGTCGGAGACCTCGTCGCAGGGTACGCGGCAGCGTGAGCCGCTGCGAGGACGCGGTCTGGGCGTCCCTCTACGATCCCCTGGCCCTTGCAGCTCCCTGCCGCGACCGCTGTCTGATGGCCTCGAGCTACGATCGCCGAGGCGGCAACCACGACTGGAGCAACTACCTCAGGGTTGAGGGCAATGAAGCGGTCCTCATGGATGCGGACGGGCCCGGTGTAATCGTGCGGATCTGGACCGCCGACCCCCAGCACGGCCTCCTCCGCATCTATCTCGACGATGCCCGGGAGCCGACCATCGTCGCCCCGTTCGATCGGCTGTTTGAACAGCTCCCGCTCAGTTTTGGCATCGGGGGCGAGTCGCCCGAGAACTATGCCCGCTCTGCGGCCGAGGGTCTGGCCATGGGCCGCACCTCCTATTGCCCGATCCCATTTCGGCAGCGCTGCAGGATCACCATCGAGCCGGAGGACGACTATCTCTACTATCAGGTGAACTGGCGTCGCCTTCCACCCGATTCGCGCGTGGAGACCTTCGTACCGAAGGCTGCACCCTCGCCGCACGCCGCGGCAGCCGCAGAACTCTGGTCCCGATGGGATCAGGGCGCCGATCTCGATGCGTTCCGCACAGAGGAACAGACGCTGGAGCT
>JABWBA010000090.1 GCA_013360745.1 Chthonomonadales bacterium
CTGTCGCCCGGATGGATCCTCTTTACCTGCGTTCCTGCCGCAGCGATCCTTGGTCTGAGCGGCACCGTGTACACTGAGGCGGACTTCCTCTGGGTCTACCTTGTGTTCGTGGCGCTGGCGACGTTCATGATGATCCACGAACACCATCACCGGCTGCACTGGCAGCGCAAGGGCCTCGCAGCCTATGGCAACGTGGATCTCCGGCTTCTAGGGCAGGCATATGTGGCAGCCGCATGCAGTTTGGGAGCGATTGCTGTAGGTCGCGTTGTCGCTGAACCGATGCATTCGGTCGCCTCTGCGCTGTTTCCTTTCTACAATATGGTCGACTCATCGCGCAACGCTGAGCAGAGAGCGTCAACGAATCGGATCGGGGTCTCGGAAACTGCCGAGCTAACGATCGGACGCGGGCCTATGACAATATCCGAGCAAGTGCTCATGCGTGTACGGGCCGAGCATGGCGCCTATTGGCGGGGGGCGACCTACGATCGATATACTGGCGCCGGTTGGCGGAGTTCATTGCCCGGTGCGATTGATGTTGGTCCTCGTCCTGCCCGCGGCGAGCCTTCTGTGTTCGTCGATCCCAGTGAGAGGAGATCCCTGGAGATCCAGGTGCCCCGAACACGGCACAATAGAACACCGGGCGCGTTCCACATCCTTCGCCAATCGGTGCTTCTCGAGCCGGTCGGGCGGTTTACCGATCTATATGCAGCGGGGGAAGCCCGATCGTTCCGCCTGGCCGATGATACAGTCGCTGGTCTTTCCGTAACCGCGGCGGCCGATCTTGCGGGACGTGTTCGGCTCTCCCATCCGATACGGGGCATTCCCTATGAGGCCATATCTGAGGTGGCCGACTGGACACCGGAGGAACTGCGTCAACGGACCGCCTCGATGGAATCGCGTCTGATGGCCGGATATCTTCGACTGGATCTCCCGAGCGCTGATCTCTCGAAGTTGCAAGGGGTAGTCGATCGGATCACTGCGACCGCGAGGAACGACTACGACCGCGTCGTAGCGCTTCAGGATTATGTATCGAGCTCATGTCGTTATAACCTGATGGCGCCCGCTCTCGATAGCGCCGGCGGAGATATGGTATTGCAGTTCCTCTTCCGGACTCGCGAAGGGTATTGCGATCTGTTCGCCAGCGCTCTGGCGGTGCTATGCCGTACGGCCGGGATCCCGGCGCGCGTGGCATCAGGCTTTACGAGCGGGGAGTTTGATCCAGCGAGGGCGGAGTACGTGGTGCGAGAGCGGGATAAGCATCTCTGGTGCGAAGTCTGGTTCTCGGATACGGGGTGGGTTGTGTTCGATCCGACAACCAATGCAGAGGATGTTACCCCCGTGCCCGGAGCGAATCAGGGAGAACCGGGCTTTGGAGCGCTGCGCAGACTGCTCCAGCGCGGCCCGATACCGCCCGCGATTGTCGGTACGGCGCTAGGGCTGGTCCTATGGGCCGTACGAACGGAATGGCGGCACCGGCGATCGAAACGTGACCGGCGTGATCGTGTCGATACGCTGGGTCCCATTGAGACCGAGGTACTCCGTGTCTATGCGATGGTATCCCGATCGCTCTCGCGCCGAGGTATGTCTCGGCGTCCATCCGAAACACCCTGGGAGTACGCTGATAGGTTAGTCAACGCACTGGCAGACGATGCGACCGCACGACACGCCGTCCTGGCGCTCACTCAGAAGGCGGTCGCTGCGCGGTATGCGGGTGTTGCCATGGGGCCGGGTGATGTCCGCCAAATGCATCGATGGCGCCGGATGGTCCTGGGTTCGCTCCGTTCCTCTCGGTCACAGGCCTTCCTGCGCCAGCCGCCCCCACGGAGTGTCCATTGAAGGATTTGATCTACCGTCCGGACATGGCTGATTCCTGGCTTGACACACGCCAGAGCGCGTATCTGATACACGGAAGCGACGCAAGGACGCTCTCTGATGTCGTCGAGAAAATCATCGGAAGATGGATCCGGGCTGAGGATGCGGACTTCGACCTCGACCGCCTGGACGCCACAGCCGTGCCGATTGCCGACATCGTTTCCAGCCTGCAGCGTGAGCCGGTTCTCGGGGATGTCCGTATTGTCGTGATCAAGTCCTGCGCAGTACTACGAGATCTCACTTCAGACGCCAATCGGCTTGCTGCGGCAATCCAGCAGCTTGGCGATCGAGCTATCGCAGTGCTTGTGAAAGAGGAGCAATCCTCTCCGTCGAAGAGCGCCTCGACGGTGCTAACCTCCCGCCTCGACGCTGCCATTCGTGCGGTTGGGATGGTGGTATCGTGCCCGGAGCTAAGCGAGACCGCTCTCGTACGCTGGATGATCGCGTACGCTGGCGCTGCTGATAAGAAGCTCGAACCGCATGCCGCGAAGGTGCTGTACCAGCGCCGAGCAGGCGACCGCATATCGCTCTCCCTTGAACTCGACAAAGTGATCGCACTGGTCGGGGAGCGCGAGCCGATAACGCAGACCGATGTCGAAATGGTTCTGGCGCACGATCCCGAGGATGTGATGTTCGGTCTCGTTGACGCGGTGGCCGAGCGGCGGACGGGGGAGGCTCTGGTTCTCTTGCGCTCGGCGGCGCGCTACGAAACCCGGTCTCATGCATTGGCCGGAAAGTTTCTCACCCTGCTGACGCGACGCCTGCGACTGCTATATCAAGCATTAGAGCTTCGGAGCGAAGGTATCCGGCCCGGTGATCTGAAGCGACTGCCCGAGAGGGTTGCTATCGCGCTTCCCGCCGAAGGCAGCATCACCTCGATGGCCTGGCGCGGAAACGCGCTCTGGACGGAGGCCGCCCGATGGAGCCGTTCTGAGGTGGTTCACGCGTTGGAGATGGTCATGGACTGCGATGCCGCGAACAAGGGAGAGGACCACGGGAGCGATGATCCGATGACCAATCTCGAAGTACTCATTGCGGGGATCGGTGAGCCGGTGCGACGGAAGATCAAATAAGACAACGGTCCGCGCCATAAACGTGGGCGGACCGCCAGGATCGGACGAAGGAACTGGAATGGAACCCGGGTTCCGTTACTGCTGCGACTGCGACCGGTGAGCGCGTCGCATCAACCGACTCTTCCGTCGGGCGCCCGCGTTCTTGTGGATGATTCCCCGTTCGACAGCCTTGTCGATTACGCTGATGGCCTGCAGTACTGCCGGTCCTGTAACGCCTGCGTCACCGCTGTCGATGGCAGTCCTTGCCTTCTTAACGAACGTTTTGATCGCGGACTTGGCTGCGACATTCCGCAGCCGATTCGCGCGGGACTTCTTTACGTCCTTGACTACCGACTTAATATTGGGCACGTGACATCCACCTCCATGTAACCGCCTAGTATACCCCTATAACCGGGTCTGGCTCGTCTACAACTCCAGCTTGTCGAATCGGCCGGCCACGGGATTGCGCGCGGCCCTGAGTGCGAGATAGGCTTCGTCGACGCGTTGACGGATCTGTTCGACCGTCCCGCTCGCGTCCGTCTGGATATCCGATCCGATGGCGTCGAGGCGTTCGATCAGCTGGCGATAGGCGGCCTCGATCTCCGACAGTGGAGCGGACTCCGGAACATTCAGAACCTTACAGTGCCGCCGGACGACGCGCTCCTCAGGTGTCTCGGCAACCGGCACGGATTGCGGGCCGGACTCCGGCACGGAAGTCACTGCTGCATTCGGAGGATCGGGCGCAGGGAAACCGGCAGGGACATCGAGCTCGCGCTCAGCGTCTCGGCGCGCCATCGCAGCGCGCAGTCGATCATCCTCGATCTCCGCGTCGATGCCGTCAAGCCGATCCTTGAGTGCACGCAGCTGGGAAAGCGCGATGTTGCGGATTCTAGGCCATGTCACAGTTTGGCTCCGGTACCTATTTCGACGATTGCCGGTTGTTCGGGTGTCAGGGCTTCCATCACGCTCGTATCGAGCAGATCGATCTCAGAACCCAATGTCTCCAACTCCTGGACCAGTCCCTCGCTAAATGCGGATACATCCCCGATATCGACGGTCTTCAAGCGTATCACACGTGCTTTCCAGCTAGCGAACGTTGCCTCGACATTCTCGAGCTGGGAATCGATTCGGCCTGACGCCTGGGCGATGGCCTGGTACGTAGCGAGCTCGGCTTCCCGGGCCTTCAGCGCTTGTTCGTACTGCTTCCGTGCTACGGGATCCGCAGTCGCCTCGATCCTGGTCTTCAAGTTAGCCGCATACGCTTGGAGAGCACGATCATCCACATGATGAAGGTACCGGCCCAACTGCTGCTTGCGTGAGGCGATGCGGATCGCCTGATTCACAAGGACAGGCAAGCGCGTTGCGATGCGATCGAGCTCCGATCTCGCGTAGTCCTGCACATCTGAGGATCTCGCTTCGCGAGCGATCTCCTTTTGAAGCTGAATGATATACCGAATCCGCTGTCGCGTCTCGAAGTCCATCGCGCCGAGACGCTCTTCGACTTCCGTATCAGAGAAGCTCGTTTCGTCCGCATCCTGATCGGCAAGTAGGCGCGCGAGGTAGGCTTTGTCGTTCAGGCGCATGAGCAGCGCCGCACCCTGGAGCGCGATCGCTGCGCCGATGGGGATGGGGCTCCATCCAGTCCTGGCAGAGATGAGGATTGCGCCGATCCAGATCGCTGCCGATAGAGGGGAGAGAATGACCCGCCGTGCTACATAGGTCAGCCGCTGGCTAGAGGAGGTACGGGGCATGCGACTCCTAACGCGGCACTATTGCCGCTGGATCCGCTGCTCCAGTTCCTGGAGCTGCTTATCCACACTATCTTCGGAGTCGGCCGCCGCTGTTGTTGTGACGCTCGCCGCCTCCGTAGAGGTACGCATTCCGAGCTTGGCCTCGAGCTCCTCCAGCATCCGATCCGATTCCGCGTCCGCCTGCTGATCTTCCAGGGCCGCGATGCGGCTTCCCATGCTGGTGCTGGCTACCTCGGCCCGCGCGGCCGCCTCGCTCTGCATCGTCTTGATACGTTCTTCTGCGCGATCCCAGCTCTGGTTGACGTTGCCCATCTGGAAATCATCGAGAGCCTTGTTAATGGTGATCTGGATCTCCGCCTGCTTCATCTGTGTCTTCAGCGCCAGCGCCTCGGCGTGCTTCTGTCGTACCCGCTCCTCATCGCGCTGGATGGCGACTTTGACGGCCTGCGCGGTCTCTTCGGCCTGCTTCAAGGAGACCCGCATCTGCTCGAGCGTGCGGTCATGCAGGGCTTTCTGGCGCAGAAGACTGCGAGCGAGCTCTCGATTCCCCTGTTTCAGCGCAAGCTCGGCCTTGCTCTCGAGATTCCGAACTTCGCGCTCCTCTTGTGCGACGAGGCCTTGAAGGTTGTTCTTCTGGGTGATCGCTTGAACCGCACGCTCCCGGTTCTTGATCTGGGTCTCCTTCATCTCCCGGATGGCTTCATCGATGATCACCTGGGGATTCTCGAGTTCATCGAGCTTGCCCATGATGAGGGCCCTGAGATATCGGAAGAACCGTCGGAACATAATCGTCACCTTTCGGCATCCATCGCGCTGTCCGCGAAACCACGCCAGATCGTATCGAAGATACCGCAGCGTATTATCGCATGTTGGCGAGTTTATGTCAACGATGAAGACGCGGGCTTTATCCGTGTCAGACCGAGCTCATCGAGGCGCATCAGCGCGGAAGCCCATTCGTCGTGGGTAGGCATACGGAGGGGTGGGCGGACGTGAAGACCGCCGATACCCCGTTCCTGAAGTATGGCTTTGGCGAGGCCTACCAGAGGGCCGGATGTAAGAACATCGATCATCTGGTTCAGCCGCGTCTGGGAAGGGTGTGGATCCTCGCCGCACATGATTGCCGACGCTACGGCGACCAGGAGTTCCGGATAGGCGTTGGCCGAGCCGGAGATCACCCCTTTCGCCCCGGCTGCGAGAAGCTCGGCGAGCAGGGGATCGCTTCCGATATACAGGTCGATGTCCGGGCGCTCGTTCAGGATCCTCACGCACGCACGGATATCACCTGAGCTCTCCTTGATGCCTGAGATATTCGGCAGATGCCGAAGGCGATCGAGCAGTACGGTATCGATAGCTATTCCGGAGAACTGCGGGATGCTGTAGAGGATGATCGGTATATCGGCGGAGCGAGCAACCGCCTCATAGTAGGCAACCAGTCCCTCCATCGGCGGGTTCGGATAGTAGAACGGCGGAAGAACGAGCGCCGCCCTGGCGCCTCGCCTTGCCGCGTCCCTGGTCAGGGCCACCGCATCGGAGACGGATGAAGCGCCTGTGCCGGCGATGATATCGAGATCACCGGCGTGATCGAGCGCACATGCGAGGAGGTTCACGCGTTCTTCGACGGATAGGGATGTTCCCTCGCCGTTGGTCCCGGCTAGAACGATGCCGGTGATGCCCGCCTTCCGCTGGAAGTCGAAGAGCGCGGGAAGCGCATCGAGCTTCAGGCTCCCATCGGCATCGAACGGAGTGACGAGAGCGGTGTATAGACTCATCGGTCGGTTCACTGGATACCTCCGGCGTTCGTATCAGATCGCGGAATCGTAGCGAGGCGAGTTGGTGGGCAGGGTTATGGACCACAACGGCCCCGATGGCAGCGCCACGGGGCCGTTGTTCCTATAATCCTGGCAGCGTCCTATCTTTCCGGGGGCTTGTGCCCCAGGTATTGTCGGCTCTGGCGGGCTTAACTTCCGTGTTCGGAATGGGAACGGGTGGATCCCCGCCGACATGGCCACCAGGAAATCATCGGCCGCATCCGGCCTGGTACGTTCTGAACAGGTGTGTAAGGCAGCGCTGACGCGTTGCTGGTTTGGGGACACGGTTGTTGCATCCGTGAGAAGTAGTAAATGACAAGCCCTCGGTTGATTGGAACGGCTTAGCTTTGACATTGCTGTCTTTACACTTGCCGCCCATTGAGCAGGTTATCTTCCTGCAACCTTACCAGGTTAACCCTGTGGGAGTCCTCATCTTGGAGCGCGCTTCGCACTTAGATGCTTTCAGCGCTTATCGCTAGTCGACATAGCTACCCGGCATCTGCGCCTGGCGGCACAACCGGTACACCAGGGGTCGATCCATCCCGGTCCTCTCGTACTGGGGACAGCCCTCCTCAAGACTCCTACGCCCACCGCGGATAGGGACCGAACTGTCTCACGACGTTCTGAACCCAGCTCGCGTACCGCTTTAATAGGCGGACAGCCTAACCCTTGGGACCTAATCCAGCCCCAGGATGCGACGAGCCGACATCGAGGTGCCAAACCTTGCCGTCGCTGTGAGCGCTTGGGCAAGATAAGCCTGTTATCCCCGGGGTAGCTTTTATCCGATGAGCCCTGGCACATCCACATGTAGCCAGAGGATCACTAGGCCCGACTTTCGTCCCTGCTGGACCTGTCGGTCGCACAGTCAAGCACCCTTATGCCCTTGCACGCACCAGCTGATTTCCAACCAGCCTGAGGGTACCTTGGGGCGCCTCCGTTACCTTTTGGGAGGCGACCGCCCCAGTCAAACTACCCGCCTGCCACGGTCCCGATAACCCGATAAGGGTCACGGTTAGTATTCCAGATACGCCAGGGTGGTGTTCCATTGGCGACCGAAGTCTCCCACCTACGCTCTGCAAGCGTATCCAAAACACAATGACAGGTTGTAGTAAAGCTCCACGGGGTCTTTCCGTCCTGCGGCGGGTAATGCGCATCTTCACGCATACTACAACTTCACCGAGTCTCTCGTTGAGACAGCGCTCAAGTCGTTACACCATTCGTGCGGGTCGGAACTTACCCGACAAGGAATTTCGCTACCTTAGGACCGTTATAGTTACGGCCGCCATTCACCAGGGCTTCGATTCAAGGCTGCCCCCCGAAGGGATGACCTCTCCTGTTAACCTTCTGGCATTGGGCAGGTGTCAGCCCCTATACGTCGCCTTTCGGCTTCGCAGAGACCTGTGTTTTTGGTAAACAGTCGCTCAAGCCGCTTCACTGCGACCCCCAGACGCATACGGCGCTTACTCCGTACACCTCCGAGGGCACCCCTTATCCCGAAGTTACGGGGTCAACTTGCCTAGTTCCTTAACGAGAGTTATCTCGAACGCCTTAGTATCCTCTACCTGCCTACCTGTGTCGGTTTGCGGTACGGTCAGATGCAGCCTCCCACGCGGCTTTTCGTGGCGATATCCATCCCGGCTTCGCTTCCCCCGAAGGTTTCACTCGTCCGAGGCCACCCGTTTACGGAAGCGGATTTGCCTACTTCCACGGGCCATCCCCGGAACACGGAACCAGCTCCGTGACCGAAACTTCTACCGCGTCCCCACGTGCTCAACGACTACAACTGGCTCCGGAATATCGACCGGACAGCCATCGACTACGCCAATTGGCCTCGCCTTAGGACCGGCTAAACTCAAGAGGACGAACCTTCCTTAAGAACCCTTAGGCTTTCGGCGGACGGGATTCTCACCCGTCTTCTCGCTACTCATACCGGCATTCTTACTTCACGACGCTCCACCCGAGCTTACGCTCGCGGCTTCTCTGCATCGCGAACACTCCCCTACCATCGGCCAAGACCCGAAGGTCTTAGCAGATCCGCTGCTTCGGTGACAGGCATGAGCCCCCTTACATTATCGGCGCAGGGACACTCGACCAGTAAGCTGTTACGCTTTTTTTCAATGATGGCTGCTTCTAAGCCAACATCCTGGTTGTCTATGCACCCCCACATCCTTTTACACTTAGCCTGTACTTTGGGACCTTAGCAGGCGGTCTGGGCTGTTTCCCTCTCGACGACCAAGCTTATCCCCGGCCGTCTCACTGCCGCCCTATAAAGTTCTGCCATTCGGAGTTTGGTTGACTTTGGTAACCGGGTAAGGCCCCTAGGCCATCCAGTGGCTCTACCGGCAGAACTAAACAGACGACGCTGCACCTCAATGCATTTCGGGGAGAACCAGCTATCTCCGCGTTCGATTGGCATTTCACCCCTACCCACAGTTCATCCAAGCCGTTTTCAACCGACACTGGTTCGGGCGTCCACATGGGAGTTACCCACGCTTCCCCCTGACCATGGGTAGATCACGCGGTTTCGGGTCTGATGCTGGCCATGTAACGCGCTATTCGCACTCGCTTTCGCTCTGGCTACACCCCTGAAGGGCTTAACCTACGACCAACAACAACTCGCCGGTTCATTCTGCAAAAGGCACGCCATCATCCCGGCAAGCCGGGACTCTGACTGTTTGTAGGCGCTCTGGTTTCAGGTTCTATTTCACTCCCCTCCCGGGGGGCTTTTCACCTTTCCCTCACGGTACTGCTTCACTATCGGTGGCAAAGTGTATTTAGCCTTAGGAGGTGGTCCTCCCAGATTCCCGCAAGGTTTCCCGTGCCCCGCGGTACTTGGGTACCAGCTAGACCAACGATCAGAACTCCTACGGGACTATCACCCGCTGTGGTGGGCCTTTCCAGGCCGCTTCGAAGCCCCTCACGCTGTGCCATAACGCTGGCCCCGCAACCCCGCCACGGCATGCCGCAGCGGTTTAGGCTGTTCCCCGTTCGCTCGCCACTACTAGGGGAATCGCATATGCTTTCTTTTCCTCCGGGTACTAAGATGTTTCAGTTCCCCGGGTGCCCTCCGTATGACTATGTGTTCACCATACGGTGACCGCCCGTTACGGCGGCCAGGTTACCCCATTCGGAAACCCCAGGATCGTAGCGTTGTTGCCGCTCCCCTGGGCGTATCGCCGCTAATCGCGTCCTTCTTCGGCACTTTGCCCCAAGGCATCCACCAGACGCCCTTTGTAGCTTGTCGCCTACTCCTCGCGGACACAACAAAGTCGTGTCCCCAAATCAACAAAGCGTCATGCCTCATCAACTGAGACATAACTGACCATGCGCAGAACGCATGGTCGAAGATGCGCTACCCTACTTCACCTGTTCAGTTATCAAAGTGCATTTGCGTGCCGGCCGGATCGTTTGTCCGTCATCGGCGTACGGCTTAGCATCATAGCACCGCCTTTTACGACAAGTCAAGGGTTTGGCTGAGAATCGATAGGTTATTTTCAAGCCGTGTTGAGTCGCCTCGCGCGGCGGGCCCGGCGGATGCCCTCTTGAGCGTCCGACCCTATGCTACAATCCGGCTGAGGACGCTCGGGAGTCGTACCCGAGCCGTACGAAGGAGGAATGCATGAGCGCGTATGCAGGATCGGACGTCGATGTCGTCGTGATCGGTGCAGGACCCGGCGGGTATGTAGCAGCCATCAGAGCTGCCCAGCTAGGCGCAAGCGTGGTATGTGTCGAGAAGGACACGAAGGGCTGGGGCGGGGTCTGTCTGAACTCCGGGTGTATTCCCACGAAGACGCTGATCGCCGGCGCTGAACGCCTGTTGGCCGCGCGAGAGGCCCAGCGGCTGGGCGTCTTGACCGGTGAGGTCGGCTTCGACTTCCAGAAAATGATGGCGAGGAAGGATAAGGTCGTTCAGACCCTGCGCGGAGGGGTCCAATCCTTGCTCAAGGCCAACAAAGTGCGAATGGTCAGCGGAGTCGCACGAATGAGCGACGCCAGGACAGTGGAAGTGGTCGGGCCGGACGGCTCGAAGGAGTTATGGCGCGGGAGAGCCGTGATCGTCGCGACGGGCGCCGAACCGATCGTACCGCCCATACCGGGCCTTGCAGGCGAAG
This sequence comes from Chthonomonadales bacterium, assembly GCA_013360745.1. Taxonomy (GTDB): domain Bacteria; phylum Armatimonadota; class Chthonomonadetes; order Chthonomonadales; family CAJBBX01; genus JABWBA01. Next base: position 10,596 of record JABWBA010000090.1, read on the forward strand.
GTGTCTGGACCAGCAATGAAGCGCTCACAGCCTCCGAGGT
>JABWBA010000091.1 GCA_013360745.1 Chthonomonadales bacterium
GCCGATGCGCCCGACGCCAGAAGCATTACCCACGCCCCGGCCAGAGCCCGCAACAACGCACCTGTCCACGTTCGCCCACACCTCATCTTCCGCCTCCCAAGAGCCCGGTCACAACGCCAGGCGTTCCCTTTCTACTCAGACGACGTTGGACAGCAAGATCACTCATTCCCTCAATGCATCTCCGTATCACACGTGCCGATGCCCGGTCGGTAATAGCTGAATCGGACGTTGGGGTGGTTCGCCAACAGCGACATCGGGACGCTGCTGTCGGCGATGCCCTTGCTGATCATCAGAGCCGTCAGTCGCTGGCCGAACGGATTATCGTGTGTGCCCGCGTGCCAGATGGAGACGCATTCCGCCTGCCAGGTCTGACGCGGTCCCACGGTGATGGCGTGGGTCGGCACCAGCGCAAGCTGGCCGCCGCCCGATGTCCTCGCGTTCTGAATCAGGGTCATCGGATGGAGTTCCACCACCCTTGTGCCCAGTCGACCGTACTCCTCGGGCGTCGGGGGCGCGGCCTCATAGGGCGGCTCGCGTCGGACCGGGTCGTTGAACGCCCAGTGCTTGATCTCCCCCTGCCCGCCCTGCATGACCATACAACGAACGCCGTCCCAGGACCGCTCGTACTCCGTCGGATCAGCCCCGGGGAAGTGGAGGTTCGCTTCTGGCATGGCGAGCTCCGGCCGGATCCGCCCGAAACAGAGCTCCCGATCAGCCCGTTCGAACGATAACGGATGGTCGGGAGGCGCAGCTCTCCCCTCGAGATACCATTCATCCATGCCCCAGAAGTGGGCATCCTTGAGGTTCAGGCCGAGCTCGTTGACGAGCCGCGCTACGAGCGGCAGCTGTTCCGTCGGGCCGATGGGACCGCAGATCCCCGCCGGACGATCGGGCGTCGCGGCGCGCCACGCGCGGATGTACTCAAGGGCTTCGGCAAGATAGAACTCCTCGAGTGTATCGTAGAAATCCACCTGGAAGCCTGGCCGGCTGAGATCGTAGAGATCATCGACGGACAGTCGGGCGGCATCGGCTAGAAGATCGGGGTCCAGCGTCGTGTAGTCCCACCAGTCGGGGGCGATTTTGCTGAGCGGTCGACTCATGCGTATCCATCCTTTCCGAATATCGATGCCGCGGGTGGATCGTGAATCACCCTGCCGACGGCTAGCCGCCCAGCGTGCGGGCGAGCAGATCGTCCGACGGATAGGGGTGGCCCCGATGCTGTCGGAACGCCTCGCCGAAGGCGACGCCGATTTCCGCACCGCGTCGGGCGCTCCAGCGGCGCATCGTATCGATGTAATCGTCCATGCCGTGCTGAGCCCTGAGCCAGGCGCGCTGGCTTTGGTGACACTCGAGCGCGGCGGTTTTGGCGTCGATCTCCCCGGTAATATCGACGATGATCGAAGCAGGGACCGGGACCCCGAACATGTCGACACCCTCGATACAGTCGGCATAGTAGAGATACGGAACGCGAGAGGAAGGCCTCTCGCCACCGGCGGTCTCATAGTTGGGCGCCGGAGCCGTAAAGCAGGCGTCCCGCACGAGCTGAGAGGTGATGATATGATCGAACATATAATCATCCGGAGCGGTCGTGATCACCAGCGTGGGATCGACGCGGCGCAGGGCTGCGACGACCCGCTCCCGAGAGGGGTTGTCGAACACGATTCGGACGTCGTCGAACTCGAGGCATGCGCAGGTCGCGCCGATGACGGCGGCGCCGGCCCGGGCCTCCTCGCGGCGGATGGTGGCGATCTCCGCCCTGGGCCGGTCGGGCGATCCAAGGTCGCCGGCGGTCATCGTCATGATGTGCAGATCAAACCCGGCGCGGCCGAGACGCAGGAGCGTGCCGGCGCACAGAATCTCGGCATCGTCTGGGTGGGGCATCAGGGCCAGGGCTCGCGGCCGACCGTCCGTCATCCCGTCTTGCTCCTCATCGTGCAGCCGCCAGGGGAGTCTCGATCTCGGAAAGCAGCTGGAGGAGCGGCGGACCGAGCTTCGTTTGTTCTTCTAAAAACGCGTCGTGCCCGTAGTTCGACTCCATCTCCCAATAGGTTGCGTCGGCTCCTGCCGCCTGCATCGCCTCGCCGACACCCCTGACGGACTCGGGCGGGAACAGGATGTCGCTGGAGATGCCGATCAGGAGGCACCGCGCGCGGATCCGTCGGTACGCTGCGGCAAGGCCGCCGCGCTCCCTCCCGATGTCGTGCAGATCGATCGCGCGGCTGACGGCCATGTAGGCATTGGCGTCGAAGCGATGGACGAGCAGTCTGCCCTCTTCATCGAGGTATTCCTCCATGGCGAAGCGGGTCCAATCGGACGGTTCCGGCTCCGATATCGGCGTGGAGGTGCGGAGGCCGAACTTCCGCTCCATGACGTCGTCGCAAAGGTAGGTGATATGGCCGATCATCCGCGCCACGGCAAGCCCCGCTCTCGGCCCCGGGCCGTCGTAGTAGTCGCCGTTTCGCCATTCCGGATCGGCCATAATGGCGCGGCGCATGCAATGGTTGAACGCCAGCGCCTGCGCCGACTGAATCGGGCTGGAACCGATCGGGCAGATGGCATCGACGATGTCCGGATAGGTTACCGCCCATTCGAACGCCTGCATGCCGCCCATAGAGGCGCCGATCACCAGCCTGAGCCGTCGGACGCCCAGATGGTCGAGAAGGGGCCGCTGGGCCCGGACCATGTCCCGGATGGTGATCGTGGGAAAGCGCGAACCGTAGGGCTTGCCGGTACGCGGATCCGGGCTGGCGGGCCCGGTGGAACCCCGACATCCGCCCAGGGCGTTCGGCGCGATGATGCACCAGCGATCGGTATCGAGAGGTCGCCCTTTGCCGATGATCCGGTCCCAGTATCCGGCGTAGGGGCTGTCTGGCTTGAATCGGCCCGCGGCGTGGGAGCTGCCAGTCAAACCGTGGGCGATAAGGATCGCGTTATCGCCGGAGCTATTGAGCGTCCCGTAGACCTCGTAGCACGTTACGACTTCCTCCAGCGTTCCGCCGCCTTCGAGAACGAAAGGCTCGTTGGCCGAACCGAAGGTGTAATACTCACGTTGGACGATCCCAACCGACCCGGCCGCGTCGCCGCCGAGCATCTCCTCTGCCATACACTGGGCTCCGTAGGCTACCCGTAGTACGGGACCGGCCTTCGCCGGTTCCGCGATGCGCACAACCGTATCAGGCGCGTCCCTCGGCTTCGGGCCGCCAGGTAAGAGTTCTGAGATGGCAGTATTCCACAAAACCGAGCTTCCGGTACACCGAGACGCCCATCGGGCTGGCGTGGAGTACGCAGAGCTTGTAGCCCGCCTCTCTGGCAGCGGCAACCGCGGCGAGGACAACCCCCGAGCCGTACCCTCGATTGCGCCGATCCTGGGCCGTCGCAACCCAGTAGACGCCTGCCGTTCGATCCCCCAGAAACAGCATTGCACAGGAGACCGGCTCACCTCGCCGACGGCCAAGGAAGAATCGGAGCTGGCCTGCATCGCCGGAGGTGACAGCGTCCGCGATCGGCGAGAGGTCACGGAGCGTGTGGGCGTCCATTCCGAAGCCCTCGTGGTACAGGACGGACCATTCGCGCAGCCCTTCCGCCGAGCGGACTTCCTCGACGGTAAATCCCGAGCCGATCGGGACCCGGCAGGGCTCCTTCTCGAGATCCAGCGCCATGCCGGAAAGGATATCAACCGGGATGAACCCCCGCTCCTCTACCCGATGAGACAGGTCGGGCGGCCTGGATTCCGAACAGATCCACCACATCGCAGGCATACCCAGACGCCGAAGGCTCTCGACGATCTCATCGATCCGCTGATCTGCGTTCTGTTCATCGAAGCGAGCCTGCAGCACCGCCGTAAACAGAGGATGACGGGCCGGCAGCCGCGCCTGAGTAACATCGCTCTCCTCGATAAAGTCGGCGCTCGGCACGAGATCCGAGGTCGTTCGGTACCACTCCGCGAGGTTCGTCTCGACGGCATGGGCGATGCTTTGCCGTTCGGTGGAGCCGGTGCACACTCCGATCATATCTCTGTCTCCGATCTCGGCCGAAGTCCCTGCAAGCACAGCCGAGACATCACCTCTACGCCGACAGGAATCGCCGCATCGTTGAAGTCGAACCGACTCGTGTGGCCTGAGGGACCGTCGCCGATGCCGAGTCGAAACATCACCCCGGGGGCGTGGGCCTGATAGACGGCAAAATCCTCCGCGCCCATGGAGGGGATCAAATCGTCTGTTACCGCATCCGCGCCCACGCATGCGGTCGCAACATCGGCGACCAGCTCGGCCAGAGCCCGATCGTTGACCACGGGCGGGACGCCACGGGTATACCGGAGCTCGCACGCGGCCCCGCTCGCGGCGCACTCCCCTTCAGCAACCCTGCGAATCGCCCGCTCCAGCTGGTCTCGAACAGAGGCATTGAGCGTACGAACGGTGCCGGCAATCGCCGCTGTGGCGGGGATGATGTTGTACGCGGTCCCCGCGTTGATCCTCGCCACCGTAACGACTGCGGGTTCCAGCGGATCGATCTCCCGGCTCACGAGGCTCTGAAGAGACAGAACGATCCGCGATGCGATGACGATGGGATCGACGGCGAGATGAGGACAGGCGGCATGGGCGCCTCGCCCCACAACCGTGATGTCGAACGTATCGGCCGATGCCATCGAAGGCCCGCCTCGCACGCCCACATGACCCGCGGGGAGTTCCAGCCAGCCATGCAGCGCGACCACCCCCGCAACGCCTTCCATCACGCCGTCTGCGCACATGCGCGCCGCTCCGCCGACTGTCTCTTCAGCCGGCTGGAAGATGAGGCGCACCGGACCGGGCAACTCGCCCTGTCGGCGATGGAGCACGTCCGCCACGCCCAGAAGGATCGCAGTATGGCCGTCGTGGCCGCAGGCGTGCATAACCCCCGGATTATTGGACCGGTACGGGAACTCATTCTCCTCGAGGATGGGCAGCGCATCCATGTCCGCCCGCAACGCGAGCCGAGGTCCTGATCGATCGTCCCCGAGATCCGCCACCACCCCAAATCCCCCAACGCCGGTTCGCGTTCGTATGCCGAGCCGGTCCAGGCGCTCGGCGACCAACCGTGACGTCTCCTCTTCGCAATCGCTGAGTTCGGGATTCTGATGGAGATGCTGGCGCAACGTCACCAGGTCGGGCGTGAGGAGCCGAATATGTTCGGAAACCGCGTCGGTGGACGAAGAGATCATGGTCGGTTCTCTAGTAACCTCCTGGCGCAGGCGCGGGGCCCGAGGGTAGGAAGGGCGGAGAGGCAATGACCATCCAGAACAGCCCCACCACGCGCATCGCTTCGACGAACTCCTCGAATCGGACCGGCTTGACGATATAGCTGTTGGCACCGGCTTCGTAGCATGCGGCGATATCCTTGCTCTCGCGAGACGCCGTCAGCATGACGACCGGTATTCTCCGAGTGCGAGGGTCCGCCTTGATCCGGCGCAGAACGTCGAGCCCCGACACCTTCGGCAGCTTCAGATCAAGCAACACCACTCTGGGAGGCGGGTTCATCGGGGTGTTATCGTCCTCACCAAAAAGAACACGAAACGCCTCGACACCGTCACGGGCTACAAGGATCTCGTTTACGACGTTGTGCCGCTTCAGCGCCCGCAGGGTAAGCTCCAGGTCCGCCGGGTCGTCTTCAACTACCAGCACTTCAACTAGCTCGCTGCTCAACTGGACCTCCTTCTCCCACCTGCGCGTCGTCACTTTGTGCACGCCCCGGTCTTATAGAAACCGTACCGGATGCGTACGAGTCATGACGACGCACGCCTCGCATAGTTCCCTGAACGTTTCGAGCGCGCGGCGTTTCGTTTCGGACAAATCGTAGTGCATTACGTCGGTAAGATACTCCCTCGCAATCGCAAGCGGCAACCCCGATTCCTTCGACCAATCGGCCGCGATCTCCTCCAGTCGCACCAGCCCCCAATCACGCGCGCTGCGGAGCGCCGGCCCGAGCCGTTTCGCTGCAGCATCGTCACGGGCGAGCCAGACGGCATAGACAAACGGAAGGCCGGTCAGCTCTTTCCATGCAGCCCCGAGGTCCATGAAATAGAGATCGTCGTCATTCCGCATGGCCGGATCGCCGATGAGCATCGCCGCCTCAGCCGTCTCGAGCATCGACGGGAGATTCGGCTCTGCAGTGGTATACGCAAGGTCGATCCCATACCGTCTCCGATAGATTACGCGCAGGAGCGCGGCTGAGGTCAAGGAGCTTCGATCGACGGCCACATGGCGCACTCTGTCGAGTGGAACCCGTGATAAGAGGCCCACGCTCCGCACGGGTCCGTCCGCGGCGATCGCAATGTCGGACACCACAGCGACACCCTCTCCGCGGAATGCCTCGACGCTCGAGACCAGGGCCACGTCCAGATCGCCGCCTCGGAGTCTGGCCGCAAGGCTGGACGGCACATCGAGCGTCAGTTCGAGATCGGCAGGCGCTGTCGGCTCCCGAAACCACGCGACCAGAGGCCGCCCGTTCAAGTAGGGTACGCTGCCGATCCGCCACGCCCGCCCACCGGGGGTCATGGGATCCACCCTCCGATCCATCGGTCCAGCGCAAGGCACGCGAACAGACCGACTCCCACCCATCCGTTGACCGTAAAGAACGCGGTGTTGACCCTGCGAAAATCGTGCGGCGTTACGATCGCGTGCTCGTACGCAAGGGCGACGGCGCAAGCGATGAGGCCAATGTAGTACACAAGCCCGAGGGCGGCGACGAGGCCGACGAGCCCGAGCAATCCGAGCATCAAAACGTGGAACCGTCGCGCGATCCGGAGCGCGCGGCGAGCGCCAAGGTCGGCGGGCAGGGAGCGGATCCCCAGCTGCCGATCCACAGCGATGTCCTGCAGCGCATAGATGATGTCGAAGCCGGCGATCCAGAGGGCCGTAGCCGCCCCGATCATGATCGGCAGCCAGGCCACCGACCCGGTGATCGCGATCCACGCTCCGACCGGCGCGATGCCTATGGCTCCGCCCAGAACAAGGTGCGTCCAGCGCGTAAACCGTTTGGTCCACGAGTAACCGACGAGCGCGATGATCGCCATTGGGGACAGGAGCAGGCACAGAGTGTTGAGCTGCGCAGCGGCGATGAGGAGGAGGAGCCCGGTGGCGACCGCGAACGCCCACGCACGGGATATCGAGATCGCACCGGCCGGTATGGCCCGTTCGCATGTCCTGGGATTTGCCGCGTCATAACCCGCGTCCAGGATACGGTTCACCGCCATCGCGGAACTCCTCGCGCCGAACATAGCCAGCAGGATCCAGCCGAGCGTGCGCGTATCCGGCCAGGTCTGGTTCATCCCCAGCGATTCGACGGCGAGGACCGTGCTGAAGAGTGCAAACGGGAGGGCGAAGATCGTATGCTCGAACCGAACCATCTGTAGCAGAACGATCGTCGTATGCACGATCCCGCGGATCGCGACGAGCGGGCGGGAGACCGCAGTCAGCGTCACGCTGTCGGAACCTGCCACTCGGGAACCAGACCGTCCCCGGCGCCGAGATGGCGCATGGCCCTCAGCGCCACAGTATCCACAAGGTCGGTGATGGTCGTCGGCTGGTTGTAGAACGACGGTGATGCGGGCATGACCGTGGCGCCCGCTTCGGTCAGAGCCGTGAGATTGCGGAGATGGATCAGGTTCAACGGCGTCTCCCGAACGATCAGGATCAACGGGCGACGCTCCTTCAGGCAGACATCGGCGGCACGGGTCGTAAGGTCGTTGGAAATGCCCGCGGCGATCCGCCCGGCGGTGCCCATGGAACAGGGCGCGATCACCATGCCATCGTGCATCGCTGAGCCGCTGGCCGGCGGGGTGAAGAAATCGTCCGGCTGTACGGCCACTACCCGTTCTGATTTCCGACCGAGCATCTGCGCGACGAGATCGGGCCGATCGTCGCCCTCCTCGATATCCAGCTCGGTCGCCAGGACGCTGCGGGCATCGCGCGAGACGCAGAGGTATACCGTGTCGAACCGAAACTCCATCCACTGCAGCATCCGCACGCCGTAGATTGCGCCGCTCGCCCCGGTGATGGCCAGGATCCCGCGCCGGATCATCAGGCGGTCGTCCCTTCGACCGGTCGAGGCCCGACACGAGTGCACAGGCGGATCGACAACCAGCCGACGACAAGCCCCAGAACCAGGCCTCCGAGTACATCCAGCGGCCAGTGGTCCGCCATATATACCCGGGACAGCGCCACCAGCAAGGTCAACCCGCCCATGCCAAGCGCTACCGTACGACGGCTTCTTCGCGTCGGCATGGCACAGGCGAGGCTCACTGCCAACGCGGCCGTCGTCGCCGTGTGCCCGCTCGGGAAACCGCTCGTCCGAAGCGGGCGCCGGCCCTTGATGGTCTGTACCTGGACGTCCGTATGGTTGCCGGCGAGGCGTTGTTTCAGATAGAACCAGCTGGGCCGATCGCGCGGATAGCGCTTGATCACCTGAACGCAGAGCCCGGAGAGCACAATCCCCAGCAGGGCCGGAATCACCCAGGTTCGTGTAGCGGTCCAATCGGCTCGGAGGCCATGACGACCCGTCACCCGGGCGGAGTAGATCGTAAACGCCGCGACCGCGATCACGACGAGGGCCTGCACGTGGGAGAGGCCAAGATCGGTGATCAGCGGCATGGCCACGTCGAGCGCGGGGCTTTTCAGTCGATCGTTCACCAGATGGAACACCGCTCGATCCCAGGCGGTCAAGCTCGCGGCGACGGAGTGGAGGGACATTGCGGTCACCCTACAAGCCGAGCTCCGGCCACAGTGCGTCGATCCGAGCCTTTACTTCGTCCGTCATCCGAATCCGTTCCGGCCAGATCCGATGGTATCCTTCTGCCGCGGTCTTACGCGTGCAGTCGAAGCCGATCTTCGAACCGTAACCGGTTTCCCGAGACGCGTGATCGAGCACATCCACCGGTCCGCGGGTCACCAGCAGATCCCGCTCGGGGTCCAGGTTGTTGCCCATGATCCACAGGCACTCCGCGAGATCCTGGACGTTCACGTCGTCATCGAAGACGAGGATCATCTTCGTGAACATCAGCTGGCCGAGGCCCCACAGGGCGTTCATGACCTTGTACGCGTGGCCCGGATACCGCTTCCGGATGCTGACGAGGGCGAGGTTGTGGAAGCAGGCCTCGACGGGCAGGTTCATATCGACGATCTCGGGAACCATCAGGCGGATCATCGGCAGAAACACCCGCTCGACCGCCTTGCCGATCCAGCCGTCCTCCATCGGCGGGCGCCCCACGATCGTGGCCGGATAGATGGGATTGCGGCGATGGGTGATCGCCGTAACATGGAGCGCCGGGTAGGGTTCGATCGGCGTATAGAAACCGGTATGGTCGCCGAACGGCCCTTCCGGGCGACGCTCCGCCGGATCCACCCAGCCTTCGATGACGATATCGGCGTCGGCAGGCACCTGCACGTCGACCGTACGGCATTGCACCATGCCAACCGCCTTGCGCCGCAGGAAGCCGGCGAACAGCATCTCGTCGATCATCGGGGGAAGGGGCGCGGCCGCACAGAAGGTGTAGACGGGATCCCCGCCCAGAACGATCGCAACATGGTAGCGCCCGTGGCCGGAGCCGCCTTCAAACGCGCGCACGGAGGCCGCCGCCTCCCGCCCCCGATGATGCTCGGCGCCGACCTTGTGGAGCTGCCAGTGGAGGCCGGCCGTTCGCTCGTCGAAGATCTGCACCCGGTACATCCCGACATTGCGCTTGCCCGTCACGGGATCATGGGTGAAGACGAGCGGCAGGGTGATGAACGGCCCCCCGTCCTCCGGCCAGCAATGGAGCGCCGGCAATAGGCGCAGATCCGCCGCAGAGCCCTCGAGCGCCACATCCTGGCACGGAGCGTTCGAGACGCGCTTCGGCGGCGATGAGGCCAGCCGGCGGAGCGGACCCAGCATACGGAGCTTCGCCGCCAGCGAGCCGGGCGCCTCGGGCCGGAGCATCTCGCTGATCTGCGCCGCGATCTCCTCGTAATCCTCCACGCCGAGCGCCCAGGACATTCGCCTGCGCGACCCGAACGCATTGATTGCGAGAGGGAACGAGCCCAGCGAAGGCCGCTCAACGAGGAGGGCCGGGCCGCCGCCGGGCCGCTTCATCACCCGGTCGGCGATCTCGGTAATCTCCAGATAGGGGCTCACCGGCGCCGAGATGCGTTTCAGCTCCCCGGCGCTCTCCAACCGTTCCAGAAACTCCCGAAAGGATGCATAGGCCATGGCGATCGTTCTAGCGGCCGCGAACGGTTCCGCATCCTCTCAGTATACTGCGTTCGGTTCGCACAAAGCGCCGTCGGCGTTGATCGCCGTAACGGCGAGACGGTTTCTCGGACGCCTGCGCCGGCCGCCGAACCGGCGCCGGGCCGTTAATAGAGGGTCAGTACGCCCTCGCCGTAGCCCGCCTCGAGCCACGCATCGCCGGCGAACTGGCACTGGACGGTATGGACGCCCACCGCTTCCACCGTCGGATACAGGTACCGCGCAACCCCGTTTGAATCGGTCACGACGGTCTGAACCAGAGTGCCGTCGACCA
>JABWBA010000092.1 GCA_013360745.1 Chthonomonadales bacterium
GCCCGGGCCTGCGCCGCTAAGGCACACGGCCGATGCGCCGGCGTCGAGCGCGGCCTGGCGCGCCGCGGTGGCGCCGGGAATGCTCGGGATGCGATATCGTTCGTGCAGAGCGTCCTGCAGAGCATCGGAGAGGAGCGCTTCGTCCTGCCCACGCAGAGCCTCAACGACCAGCATCGCGTGGCCGATATTGAAGACCGCATCGGCATGGCTGATGGTCGACGGCAGAGCCGCACGGGCCTCGGAGGTCAGATAGGCGAAGTTGGGTACGCAGACGACCACCTTCATCGGCGGGATCGGTATGGCCCGGTTCCGGTAGTGATCGCCATGGCTGTAGACCACCTGCAGTCCCCCATGAATCGCGGGCGTGACGTTGTCTCCGTGTCCCTCAATCTCCACAGCGCGCGACAGCACGTGGTGCAGGTCGATCTCATGGGGACCGATGCATCGGCCCGATCGCGCGCTCTGAATCAGCGCAGCCGCCATAGCCAGCCCGGCGACGACTGCGGAGGAACTGGAACCGAGCCCGCTTGCCGAGGGTATTTCGTTGATGCACTCGAGCCGAAGAGAGGTAGGGGCCGCAACGCCGGCCTGATGCAGCTCGGCCAGAAGGGTGGCCAGGACTAGATGCTCTCCATCACGAGGCAGTGAATCCTCTCCTTCGCCCGTTACGACGACCGTGATGCCGTCGTGGCTAGCCCCGAGGGTGAGACGAAAGTCGTTCCAGAGGTCAAGGGCGATGCCCATGCTGTCGAAGCCCGGACCGAGGTTGGCCGATGTGGCAGGAACCCGTACCTCGATGGATCGGATCGGACGGTCCCGCCCCGCAGACGCCTCAGGCATCGGTGTGCACTGCATCGATGAGCGCTTCTGCCGACTCGCCAACGTTCTCAAGAGCGCTCTGACCGGCCATTGCGGTCTCAGGATCCTTCAGGCCGTGCCCTGTCAGGACGCAGACGATCGTCTTGCCGCGAGGCTCCAGCACGCCCTCCGCAACGGCGCGCCGCAGGCCAGCCAGCGAGGCCGCCGAGGCGGGTTCGCAGAATACACCCTCGGCCCGGGCGGTGAGCCGATAGGCGTCCAGGATCTCCTCATCGGCTACGGCGAGAATCCGACCCTGCGAGCGGGACAGAGCCTCCACCGCATCCTCCCATCGAGCCGGATTGCCGATCCGGATCGCGGTCGCCACCGTATTCGGATTCGGGACGGGCCTCCCGAGGACGATGGGCGCGGACCCCGCCGCCTGGGCGCCGAGAAGCTGCGGGAGTCGCGAGGATCCGCCCGTCGCCGCTGCCTCGGCAAACCCTCGCCAGTAGCTCGTGATATTGCCCGCGTTGCCCACGGGCAGGCACAACCAGTCGGGAGCCTCGCCCAGATCGTCAATGATCTCGAACGCGGCCGTTTTCTGGCCTTCGATCCGCGCCGGATTGACGGAGTTGACAAGCGTGATCCGGCTCTTCTCGCACGCTTCGCGGACCCGATTCAGGGCCTCATCGAAGTTGCCGTCGATCTGCAGCACCCTGGCCCCGTAGGCGATGGCCCCGGCGAGCTTGCCGAGGGCTACATTACCGCGGGGGATCACAACCGCGCACCGGAGGCCGGCCCGGGCAGCATACGCCGCGGCCGATGCGGCCGTATTGCCGGTGCTCGCACATAGTACGGAACGGCTGCCATCCGCCGCCGCCTGCGTCATCGCCGCCGCCATGCCCCGGTCTTTGAATGAGCCCGTCGGGTTGAGCCCCTCGTACTTCAGATACAGATCGGCGCCGGGCGCGATGCGATCTGCGAGTCGGTGAGCCGGAATCAGAGGGGTCGAGCCCTCCAACAGCGAGATGATTCCCGCCGATGTATCGATACGGAGTCGCTCGCGGTACCGTTCAACGATCCCCGTCCGGCGGGGCAGCGGTGTCGTCTGGATCATAGCGGGAAGGACCGAGTATACCCCCGCAACGCGCTGCGGCTAGCGTCCCGGGCCATACCGTCGACCCGGATTTACCGGATCTTGCCGACCGCCTCGATGGCGTGCACCGAGACGCCCTGCGGGAGGTCCATCGCCAGACCGGTGATCGGGCCGTCATAGGCCGGATATCCCTGCAGGTCGATGTTCAACCACCGTCGCGTGCCGGCGGGGACCGGCGCCGTCACGGATCTCTCGACTGTCCACCATCCCCGTCGCCACGCAGCCCATTCACTCGGCTTCGTCGAGGCGGCGCCCGGGGGCATGCCGCGCCAGTAGAGGGTGAGATTACCCGCGCGGGAAGCCGTGATCTGGATCCGCACGCGGGTCACCTCGGCAGCTTGCCAGAACGTATAGGGTCCGATCAGTCGCACGGGGCGGGACGGATCTACCGGGTTCGGGCTGAGCCCCTGCGCGCCGGGCGGGAAGCCGGCGTCCCGACCGTTCTCGTAGTGCCAGCCGTGCCGCGCACGATCGAACCTCCAGGACGGCAGAGCTCGCGCCGCCTCACGCTTCGCCGCCGCGCGTATCTCGTCGAGGGCGCCGACCACGAACGTACACGAATACTCATAGACGATGTTGTGATCCAGGATCTCGGTGGTTACCGGCGACATATAACCCGTACTGGCCGATTTCTCCCCGCCAACGCCCCGCTTGCCGGAGAAACCGCCGTGGAACTCCATGGGACGATCGACGCATACGCCGATGCCGGAGTTCGCTTCGTCGACCAGCGCGGCCCAGCCCTCTGTAGGCAGGAAGTTGACCCACGGCCAGGGCTCCCGGTGATCGTTGCGGATCTCGGTCAACGGCCCGTCGGTGAACGGCCGATCCCCGTTATAGGTCATCAACCGATGCCACGGTCCGTTCACATAAACGGCGGGCGTCTCCTGGTTGGCGCCCGGGTACTGGGTTCGGTCGCTGCGGTTGTTCGTGAGGCGTGCGCGGTAGCGGAATCGAGGGGCATCGGGCTGCAGGGTGATCCACGTTTCCATCACGCATTCCCCGGGATCGTTGTCCATCGGCCAGAGCATCGGGATCGTGCGCACATAGAGTTCGGATCCCCGCACTCGGCTTTCGAGGACCTTGGAGCCATGGCCGAAGGCGTCGCCGGTCTGGATGGGATTCCACGGGAACGTGGCCCAGGTGGGGCTCTTGCGCTTCCCTTCCTTCTGATAGTTCGGCGGCCCGCTGTAGTAGGATTGCTGGATCTGTCGGCCGAGATCAAACGAGTTGATGATGTTGGGTCCGCCAGGCCGCGAGACGTGGGTGATGGCGCCGCCCCACTTCAGGTTTATCCCGACGCGGATATGCTGGTTGTCCACGAACAGATCGGCCGCAGGCTGTGCGGCACATCCAGTGGCCGTCGCCATGGTCAGAACGACGGAGATGGGCAATCGCAGGCGCATGGTGATCCTCCCGTTGTCATGGAGCGAATCGGCGGTTTGCCGCTGCGACGGCGCCGCAGCAGACCCGCAGCCGGACCCGGCTTATGGCCACGGCGCGCTTCGCGTCAGGCCGGTTGTCTCCGGCAGGCCGCACATGATGTTCATATTCTGAACCGCCTGGCCCGCCATCCCTTTACCGAGGTTGTCGAGACACGCGACGATCAACACCCGGCGAACCCTGGGATCGATCCGAAGGCTCATGTGCACCGCGTTCGTGCCGAGCGTCTGCTTCGTGCCGGGGAGGTCCTCGGTAACGACAACAAACGGCGCTCCCTCATAGTAGGCCCGATAGGCGTCCATGAGCTCGTTCTCGTCCACGGTGCGGGTCAGGGTAGCGTAGCAGGTGGCCAGAATGCCCCGGGTCATGGGTACGACATGGGGCGAAAAACTGATCGCGATGGGCTGGCCCGCCAACGCAGAGAGCTCCTGTTCGATCTCCGGCGTATGGCGGTGGGATCCGGCGATGTTATAGGCGCGTACGTTCTCGTTGGCTTCTGGGAAATGGTTCGCGAGCGTAAATCGGCTCCGACCAACCCCGGAGAGCCCCGACTTGGCATCGATGATCACAGAGCCGATATCTATCAGCGGATCGCGCCGGTGAAGGTCCATCAGAGGGCTGAGCGCCAGGATTGATGTCGTCGTATAGCAGCCCGGATTCCCCACGAGCCTGGCGTCAACGATTTCGGATCGATGGAGCTCCGGCAAGCCGTACACCGCCGACCGCGCAAGATCCGGAGCCGTGTGGGGTCCCGGGTAGTACCGGTTGTACTCGGCGACATCCCGAAACCGGAAGTCCGCGCTGAGGTCGATCACCTTGCAGCCGGCATCGAGCAAGGCGGGCGCCTCCCGCATGGCAACGCCATTATCCCGAGCCAGAAAGACGATGTCGCACCCGAGGCAATCCGCTGCGGTCGCCTCGGCGCGAAATCGCAGGCCCCCTTCCTCCGCCAATCCCGGAAAAGCCGCGGTCCATGGCCGATCGGCATAGGTTCTGGAGGCCGCCAACACGACGTCGGCCTCGGGATGCGCGCTCAACAGACGGAGGAGTTCGCCGCCCCCATAGCCCGATGCGCCGAGTACCGCCGCTCTGATCATGCTCGCTTCCCTTCCTCTCTACTCACCGCGTTCACCTGCTACCCATACAGCAAGATTCTACCGCTTCCGGGACGCTCCAACAGCCGGAAACGGGGACGGGCGTCCCGGAGTATTCCGAGACGCCCGTCCATGCAGACAGGTCGACTGGCGAGGCGATGTCAGGGATTGATGGTCAACACACCCTCGCCGTAGCCGGCATCGACGAAGAGATCGCCCGCGAACTCACACCGCATGGTATGAAGGCCGACGCTTTCGGTCGATAGATGGTTGTACCGGGCAACGCCTGAGGCATCGGTAACGACGGTGGCCACCGTGGTGCCATCGATCTTGAAGTCCACCGTTTTGCCCGTTTGGGGCAACAGATCAGGCTGGCGCCGGAAGTAGGCGTACATCTTGAGCAGACCATTGTATGTGATGGTCTTGGGCTCAACCCAGATGTAGGCGACCGCCGGTTGAACCGTCAGATTCGCAGTCTTGGACGATGGGCCGTAGCCGATATCGCCGATGAAGTCGGAGAGGATCGGTCGAACCCCTGCGCCTGCGCCATCCGGTACCACGTAGGAAGCGAACTTGGCGTAGCCGGAGGCGTCCGTGACGCGGGAGATGACGAACGTGCCGTCCACATAGAAATCGATGGTCTTGCCAGCGACCGGCACGTTGTCGGTGCGTACGAGGCGCGCCTTCAGCTCGGTCGTCCCGGCGATCCTCTGGGTCCTGGGGAACCCGGCCTGTTTGGTGCCCCAGAACTGGGCGGTAAGGGTCGCACTGTGGCTGCAGGGGAGGTACTCCGAGTTGCCTGCGTATTCCGCCGTGATCGTTCTCGTCAGCGGCCCGGAGGCAATGGTGTAGAGGTAGTTCGCGTCGCCGCCGGCATTGGTGACGCCTGTGCCGACCGGGCTTCCATCGATTTTGAAGGTCACCGTCTCGCCGACCAGATAGACGTTATCCGCGGTTCGGCGCAGATCGTAGGCGCGCAGGTAGGTATTCTCGCCCATGATGCCGGTTCGGTCGATCGTATACATCGTCGTCGCGAGTTTACCGATACGGAACTTCGTCACGAAACCATCCTCGGTGCCGCCGCTATACGACGTATCCACTACCCCGGCAGTCGTCGGATAATCCGAGGACGTTGTCCAACCTGAGACGACATAGACGGCGCTGCCGTCGGTGGCTGCTCCCGTGGCGGCTTCATCGCCGGTACCGCCGAGGTAGGAAGCATATTCCAGCGTTACCGCTCCGAGTGTCGGATAAAGCTTCGCGATGAAGGCGTCGCTGCTGCCGGAACGCGCAACCTGATAGGCTCCAGCGGTCGTCGGGAAGTTCGCCGACGAGGTCTCTCCCGAGATGTACATAAAACCGGAGGAATCCCGAACAAGCGTGCTGGTCAGATCGTCGTTGCTGCCGCCCAGATACGTGCTGCAAAGCAGGGCGGCGCCGCCCGGCTGGAAGGCTGCGAAGAAGACATCCTTGTAGCCATTGTTCGCGGCCTGGAACGCGCCAAGCATCGGAAGGTTATTCGAATCGGCTCGTCCAGCAATACAGACGTTGCCCGCTGGATCGATCACGACAGCATCGGCGCCGTCGGTCCATTCCCCGCCGTACAGCGTGCTCCAGACGAGCGCGCTGCCGGAGACGTTGAACATCGTGACGAACGCGTCGCTCTCGCCTGCGTTGGCCGTTTGAAACGCCCCCACGGTCGTCGGGAAGGTAACCGAGTTGGTTCTGCCCACGATCACAACCTGCCCCGTAGCGTCGACCGCCAGGGCCGTGCCGTAGTTCTCCTGCGCGGAGCCGTGCAGATAGGTCGAGTAGCTGAAGGTCTGGAGATTGTTGTTGAGCGCCGTCACGAAGGCCGAACTCGGCAGCCCGCCCGGCCATGTGGTCTGGTAGGCGCCGACGGTCGTCGGATAGTTGGGCGACTGGGTCCAGCCTGCGACGCATACGCGATTGTTGGCCGGATCCAGAGCGACACCGCGCGGACTCTCGTACCCCGTGCCGCCGATGTACGTGGAGGCGACCAGCGCCGAACCCGATGCGTTGAGCTCGAAGACGACTCCGTCAACACCGCCGGACTTGACGCTCTGGACTACGCCCGCAGTGACGGGGAAGTCCGGCGAATCGCTATCGCCGACTACGACGGCGTTGGAGCCTCGCATCGCGATACCGGAGGGGAAATCGCCTCCAGAACCGCCGACATAGGTCGAGTAGAGAATCGACGTTCCATCGGGAGCCAGTTTGGTGACGACGATGTCGTAGAAGCCGTTGGTCGACGTGTCATAGGCGCCGCCCGTAGTCGGATAGTCACCGCTGTTGGTCCAACCTGTAACGTACACGTTGCCTGCGCCGTCGACGGCGACGCTCTGAGCGCCATCACTGCCGAGTCCGCCGGCGAAGGTCGACCAGTCGAGATCCGGAAAGACGACCGGATCGATCACGAGCGGCCGACTGCGATCGTACGCCCCGATCTTGAACCGCACCGTGTTATCCGCGTCGACAATGAAGCCGGCCGCGACAGGCGCCTGCTTGCCGTCGATGTTCTGATAGGCGTACGGTTTGGCCTGCCGCAGCATGCCCTCCGGCAATCGAACGATGAGCTCGCCCTTAGCGGAGGTCGCGACGTCGGTCGCACCGTCGTACGCAACCCGTATCTGACGGGCATCGACGCCGGGCGCAACGACGAAATCGTACTGCATTCGGGTCTGGTTGCCGTAGAAGACGAGGTCGATACCCTTATAGATCGACCGGTACACAATGCGCTGGAAGGTCGGCACGTTGGTGATCCAGGCTTTGGGATCAGCGCCTCGCAGATAGTTGGCGCGCCCCGACAGCTGCCCCTGTCCAACGGGTTGGACGGCCGAGCCGCCGACCACACGCATCCGGACAGCGCCGTTCTCCGAAGCTCCCTTCAGGGTGATGGCGGCTTCCCTGTCGGTGAGTCCGATCGAATAGCCCTGTCCTCGAGCGATATATCGGTACTCTCCGGCTACCTGTCCAGCATTACGCTCAAAATGCAAAGGAACCCGGGCAAGCGACGCCCTGCCCATGGGGGCAGTGGATGTCGTCTGTCCGTGAGCGTTTGGCAGAGCCAGGAGCATGAGTGATCCGACTAGCAATAAACGACCCTGGAAGCCCACATGCGTCATCGTTTCTGGGTTCTCCTTTCGCTGCGCGGCGCAGAACCAACCCGGGCGCCGCCGGTGCGCTGTTCGGAGCAGTATGCCGCGATCGCGTCGGCCTGATACTGCGGTTGTTGAATATTCGGTTCGAGGAGCCAGCTGGGCCAACCCCTTTGGCAGAGAAAACATTAGCATCAAACAAAGAACGCCGCTCGACCCTCCGAGCGGTCTCGACGGTATTCTAGAGTATAACGCGTGAATCCTCTAGATGCTAGACTTTCAACGAAAACCGCGATGAATCCTTCTCACAACTACGGCGATACCCGCCTGCACGAACCTCAAGATACCATGCCGGAGGCGTTCGATGTCATCGTGGTCGGAGCGGGCCACGCGGGCTGCGAAGCCGCGCTGGCTGCCGCACGCCTGGGCCGCGAAGTCCTTGTCCTGACTCTGCCGGGGACCCGTATCGCCCATATGGCGTGCAACTGCTCCATTGGGGGACCGGCGAAAGGACACCTCGTCCGGGAGATCGACGCCCTGGGCGGTTCTATGGGCCGCGCGGTCGATGAGACGGTTACGCATATCCGGTACGTCGGTACGAGCAAGGGTCATGCGATCCGAACGCTGCGCGCGCAGGTTGACAAAGATGAGTACAGCGAGGCGATGGCGCGGATCTTGACCCTCGCGGAGCGGCTCACCGTGCGCACCGCCGAGGCTGCCGCACCGCTCACAGGCGCCGACGGCGAGGTACTGGGCGTCCGGCTGTCCGACGGGTCCGAGATCCGCTGCACTGCGCTCGTCTTGACCACGGGCACCTATCTCAACGGCCTTCTGCACTGCGGCGATGAGCAGACCCCGGGCGGCTGCTTCGACGCCCCGGCGGTGGCGAGCCTGTCCCGAGCGCTGGCGGATCTGGGCCTCCAACTGGGCCGGTTCAAGACCGGAACCACACCGCGGGTGGATCGGGATTCGATCGATTGGAGCGAGGTGACGCGCATCGACTCGGAGGAGACCGAACCGTTCTCGTACCTCAACGGCAGGCTCAACCGCCCCGCTCCGGCGTTGCCCTGCTGGCAGACGAGGACCAATCGGGCCACGCACGACGTGATCGTACGAAACCTCCATCGCTCCGCGCTCTACGGCGGGCGCATCGAAGGGATCGGCCCGCGATACTGCCCGAGCATCGAGGATAAAGTCGTCCGCTTCGCAGAACGAGATTCCCATCCGATCTTCCTCGAGCTCGAATACCGGGACCATCCCTCCGTCTATGTTCAGGGGATGAGCACCAGCATGCCCGCGGATGTACAGATCGAGATGCTCAGAACGATCCCGGGGCTGCGGGACGTCCGGATGCTCCGGCCCGGCTATGCGGTGGAGTATGACATGGTCTTTCCAGATCAGCTCCGCCCGTCGCTGGAGGTTCGTACGCTGCCCGGACTCTTCCTGGCCGGCCAGATCAACGGCACCTCGGGCTACGAGGAGGCCGCGGCCCAGGGGCTCGTCGCAGGCATCAACGCCGCTCGGCGATGTCGGGGCCTGCCGGCCGTAATCTTCGACCGGAAGGAGAGCTATATCGGCGTTCTCATCGACGATCTTGTCACGCGCGGCCTCGAGGAGCCCTATCGGATGCTCACGGCGCGCGCGGAACGCCGCCTATCGCTGCGTCACGATAACGCCGATCGTCGACTGACCCCGCTTGCGGTGGACATCGGCATGGCGGAGCCAGAACGCGCCCGTCGGCTGGAGCGCAAGCTGCAGGCCATCGACAGAGAGCGTACGCGGCTGAGCCGGATCGTATTCTATCAGCGCGACCTGCCCGAAGCCTGGCGTCGGACCGATCCGGCAGCCCCCGAGGGGATCCGGGCCATCGACCTCCTGCGACGCCCCGACGTTCGTTACGAATGGATACGGGAACGAAACCCGCCCCCCGAGGACATCGATTCGGACGTCGGCGAGGCGCTGGCGATCGATGCAAGGTACGAGGGCTATGTCGCCCGGCAGGATCAGCGCACCGCGCGCCTCTTCGCCCACGCGAACACCCCCATCCCCTCGGAGATCGACTACGGCGCGATCTACGGGATCTCCCGGGCCTCCGCCGATAGGCTGACGCGGCTGCGGCCGCTGGACGTCGCGCAGGCATCCCGCATCCCCGGCGTCACGCCTGCGGATGTGCAGATGCTGATGATCCACCTGAGGCGCGCGACGGCCGCGCGCCATCCCGAATCCGAACCCTGAGACGGGCTCGGTCGCCCATCGGGATCACGATGTCGCCGGCCTGTCGCTCTGCACGATCTCGATTCGGAACCCCGCCGGATCCACGCCGGCGGCTTCACAGAGGCGTACGGCAAGCGACATGAGGTCGTCGGCGCTGCCATGGGTCTCGAGGAACAGAGTCCGCCCTCCATATTCCATCTCTTCGGGCGTTCGCATTGTCCTGCCGCCCGCATGGCCCTTTTCCCAGTCCAGGCATATGCGATATCCGCTCCTGGGACGCCACGGGATGGAGACGCGGCCCCGGCGCAGAACAACCTTCACCACCCCGATCCAGAGATCCCGCCAACTATGGACGCCGAGGTCGACGCCGTCCGGGCCCACAGCGCGCACAAGCCTGTGCCCGGTGACCGAACCGACCGAGGTGATCGGGACCAGGTCGGAGCGCGCCGACGACGGCGGCTGCGTCACAGGCGCAGGATCCGCCGACGGCGACGGTTGCGGCACGATCGATGGAGCCTCGGGCGGCTCCGACGGGACCCGGTCCCCGAACGCCGTCAGGTCCCCGAAGGCCGTTACGATCTCCTGAGCCGTGGTCCCCTCGAGCCACGGTTGTTTGCTGATCGGGCCCAGCAGACTCCTGATGATCCTGCTGTCCGGCCTGGTCAGTTGCTCGG
>JABWBA010000093.1 GCA_013360745.1 Chthonomonadales bacterium
GCCACCGGGAGATCCTGAGGAAGCTGCACAAGACCATCCGCAAGGTAGAGGAGGATACCGAGCGGTTTCGGTTCAATACCGCGATTGCCGGCATCATGGAACTCGTCAACCATCTGTATCGTTACGCGCCGCCTGAGAACATGTCCGCTGGCGATCCGGCGATCATTCGTACCGCGCTCGAGAGTCTTGTCCTTCTCCTCGCCCCGTTCGCTCCCCATATTGCAGATGAAATGTGGGAGCGGCTGGGGCGTACCGGCACCACATTCGATGCCGAGTGGCCGCGATGGGATCCGGCGCTGGCTGCGGATGATGAGATCGAGATCGCCATCCAGATCAACGGTAAGATGCGCGATCGAGCGCGCGTGCCCGCCGCTGCGGACGCCGCGACGATGGAAGCCGCTGCCCTCGCGTTGCCCAGAGTCCAGGAGGCGATCGACGGCAAAACGGTGCGAAAGACCGTCGCTGTGCCCGGTCGATTGATCAACCTTATCGTCAGCTAGGAGGCCTGCGCGTGATACGGCCCGGCGAATATATCCGTGATATCCTGCAATCAGCGGCGGGTGAACGACATACTGCGCGCGGCTGGGTGAAGACCCGACGCGACGGTAAAGGCGTCCATTTCGTCCAGCTCAACGACGGCAGCGTATTCCGGGATCTGCAGATCGTCCTCGATCATGAGGTGGCCAGTCGATTGGGTAAGGCTGTGCTCGATCTGATCACGACCGGAGCATGCCTTGAGGTTACGGGTGTCCTCGTCGATTCCCCGGGATCGGGTCAATCGCTGGAGTTGCGGGCCGAAGAGGCGACGGTACACGGTCCTGCGCCGGCCGCCACCTATCCGCTGCAGAAAAAAGGGCACACGATGGAGTATCTCCGGGAGATAGCCCATCTCCGAAGTCGCTCCAATACGTTTGGCGCGGTATTTCGCATCCGGAATGTCGTTTCCTACGCCATCCATCGCTTCTTCCAGGAGCGGGGCTTTCTATATGTCCATACCCCGATCATCACCGCATCGGACTGCGAAGGCGCCGGCGCCTTATTCGGCGTCACGGCACTGGACCTTCAGGCATTGCCCCGCACGACAGAGGGCGCAGTCGATTTCAGCCAGGACTTCTTCGGCAAGCCTGCCTTTCTCGCCGTCAGCGGCCAGCTGGAAGCCGAGATCTTCGCCCTGGCGTTTTCCAACGCCTATACCTTCGGTCCGACGTTCCGAGCGGAGAACTCCAACACCCCCCGCCACCTTGCCGAGTTCTGGATGATCGAGCCCGAGATGGCGTTCTGCGATTTGGCTGGCGACATGGCGGTGGCCGAGGAGTTCCTCCAGTTCCTGCTTCGCGACGTTCTTGAGCGCTGTGATGAGGACCTCGATTTCTTCGAAAAACGCATCGATCCGACCGTTCGCGACACGCTGCGTCACGTCGCGGAGACGCCGTTCGAGCATCTAACCTACACCGAGGCGATTGCGCTCCTCGAACAAGCCGATCGGGATTGGGAGTATCCCGTAGTCTGGGGCGGCGATCTCCAGGCCGAGCACGAACGCTATCTGACAGAGGAGGCCGTCCAACGCCCGATCATCGTTACCGACTATCCACGGGAGATCAAGGCGTTCTACATGCGCATGAACGATGATGGGCGGACCGTGCGCGCCATGGACGTACTGGTACCCCGGATCGGCGAGATCATCGGCGGCAGCCAGCGAGAGGAACGTGCGGATGTCCTCCTCAGTCGGCTCAAGGACTGCGGACTGCCGGAGGAGCCCTACTGGTGGTATCGTGAACTCCGTGAATACGGTTCGGTCGCCCACGCAGGGTTCGGGCTCGGTTTGGAGCGGCTGATCATGTACTGCACCGGTATGAAGAACATCCGGGACGTGATCCCGTTCCCGCGGACTCCGGGCAGCGCGGACTTCTAAGGGCGGCGAGACCGACCAGCGATGAATACGGAACAGTCGCCAGAACAACCGGACCGAGTAAGCGAGCTCGCGCAGCGCCTAGTGCTGTTCGTTCTCTGCCTCGTGCTGTTCGGCATCTCCTATGCCTGGGCGATCCGTAATAGCGCTCGGTCCGACAACGAGGTTCGGATCATTCGCGCCAATACTTCCGACACGGCAGCAACAGAAGCCACGGCGCCCCATAACCAGATCGTCGTCCATGTCGGCGGCGCTGTTCAGCGTCCCGGCCTGTATACGCTTCCGGCGACCAGCCGCGTCGACGATGCGCTCAAGGCCGCAGGGGGCCCGCTGCCCGACGCGGAGCTCGCTGGCATCAACCCCGCCGCACGGATGGCGGATGCTGATCAGATTATCGTTCCCCGGATGGATAGCCCCGCCACAGGCGCCCCGCCTTCGACCGGCGAGAAGGGTGGTGCGGCGAGACGGAGCGCGAGCCGAACCCGCGACCTGACCAGTCCCGCCGATGGCGCCATCAACGTCAACACCGCGGGAGCCGCGGATCTTGAGCGTCTGCCCGGGATTGGTCCGGCCCTTGCCGCTCGGATCGTGGAATACCGTAAGGAGATCGGTCGGTTTTCGAGCCTGGACCAGCTCCTTGAGGTTCGCGGCATCGGCGAAAAGAAGTTCGCAACGATGCGGCCGTTCGTCAAGCTCCACCGCTGATGCCAACGATGAACGCGAAGTCCGGGGTCCGTCGTGATTGCCCGTCCTGCGGCGCCCCTTGCTTTGCCCGCGAGGCGACTTGCTGGAAGTGCGGAGGCTCGCTTGTAGATCGGACCGATACGGAGGTTCTGATTGATTTCTCCGTTCACGAGCCGGCCCGTCCTACTACGCCGCCTGCGACAGCAGAGCAGCCTCCCCAACGAACGGTGCTCAAGACCACCCTCACGGGCGAAGTCGTGGAAGTGCCTGATCTTTCGGTTCCTGTGCAGCCGGCTCAGCCGGATAAGGGCGTACCGACCGCGCCGCCGGTCCCCTCAAGCCCGGAGGCTCCTGTCTTCCGACTGACATACTGCAAGACCTGCGGTATCCAGAACGACGAGGGAGCAGAGGTCTGCCGCAAATGTCGTGAGCCCCTCCCGGTCCTCACCGAGCCGCCCCCGGACATCGTCCCGCTCAAACGATCGTGGGGATTCGATCTCCTCGGAGTGGCCTGGCTCTGCCTCGGTATTGCGGCCGTATACGCCGGACGCTTCATCGTGAAGGCTGATCCGGAACATCCGGGCATCACGTGGGCCGACTATTTCTGGACAGGCATCGTCGTCTGCGCACCAGGCGTCCTTGTGTTTGTGCGCCATTATCTGTGCAAGCCGCTCTTCTGGCTTCTCACTTTCTCATCCGTTCTGGTGTGGGGCGTCATCGGCTTTATCTGGCTCTACATCGGCCTGGCGATCGGCGAGAATGGTAGAATCGGCCTATCGTGGCTTGCCGCCCTGAGTCTCCTCGCGGTTATCAGCTACGTGACGGTCCGCCTGAACGACGAGTTCGACATCGGATCCTAGGAGTGAACATGGACCAGTTGGAAGCCCGCCGCATCCTGGAGATGGCCCTCGATGGCTGCGCCTCCGATGATGTGGTACTGACGATATCCGGCAGCGCCGTCGCATCGACTCGATTCGCGAACAACGCGATAACACAGAACGTGAGCAAGGCCGATTGCCGCATCACCATCCAGGCGGCGTTCGGCCAACAAGTCGGCGCCGCACAGACCAACGATCTAAGCCCGGAATCCATCCGTGAAGCCGTCGCTAGAGCCGAAGAGATCGCGACCCATGCCGCGACGGACAACGAGCACATGCCGCCGATCGAGCCGACCGCTGTCCCGGATGTGCAGTCGTGGGATGCGGCCGTAGCCGACGCCTCGCCAGAGACCCGGGCCGCCGGCATTCGGGATGCCGTTGAGCTCGCTCGGCAGCACGGCCTCAACAGCGCGGGAAGCTTCACCACCGGGTCTGACTTCACGGCAATCCTCAACACGCGCGGCCATTTCGCGTATCACCAGCGCTCCAATGCACGGTTCGCATGTACGGTTATGACGGCTGACAGCTCTGGATGGGCGGCGAATGCATCCCATGTCCTTGGCCGGGTGAACCCTCATAACGTTGCAGAAAAGGCCGTAACGAGAGCCCTGGCCGCCAGGAATCCGAAAGCGATAGACGCTCGCCCCACTACCGTCCTGCTCGAGCCGGCTGCTTTTGGCGAGCTTCTGGCCTATCTGGCCTGGTCTCTCGATGCGAAGGCGGCGGATGAGGGCAGAAGTCCGTTTACGAACCGATTGGGCACGAGGGTAGCCGTTCCCGGCCTGCACCTCTCAAGCGCGCCATCCGACCCTGTATGCCCCGGAGAGCCGTTCGACGGTGAGGGCGTCCCATCGCCGGATGTGTCGTGGATCGAGGATGGTATCCTGCGCAACCTGGCTCATACTCGTTACTGGGCATCCCATTACGGTCGAGCCTATACCGGAAGGCCAACCAACCTGCTCGTAGCCGGCTCCGATCGATCTATCGAGGACATGATCTCGGAGACCGAGGACGCGATTCTCGTAACGCGATTCTGGTATATCCGGCACGTCGATCCGATGACGCTTCTGTTGACCGGAATGACCCGCGACGGTCTGTATCAGGTCAAAGACGGCCGGATCGTCCATGGTGTGAAGCATATGCGGTTCAATGAGAGCCCGATTCGATTGCTGGATCACATCACGGCGATCGGACGGAGCGAGCCGGCCTACGGCTACGCCAGAGCGTTCGTCCCGCCTGTTCGCGCCGACGATTTCCACTTCACCAGCGGGACCGTATTCTAGGTTCCCGGGCCAGGGTCTGGTATCTAGCGAGTTGCGGCAACCGGCAGATCGGGCCGCAGGTTCGAGGGCTCGCCCAGCCCGAGATTGGAGCCCGCGGTTCCGCCTCGCGCTATCGTCTGAGGTGTTCTAATGGGCCACACGAACCACGTCAGCAGCCCGATCACGACGATCGCAGTGACGATCGCGAATGCCGTTATCGGCGGACGCATCCACCAACCTGGCCGACGAAGCGTGCGCGTGGCCGAGATACAGAACCCCTTGCCGACAAGGCGTTCGACCTCTGCAGCGGAAGGCCATTCGTCGCGAGCTGCCCGGAGGCTCAGCTCGATAGCGTTCCACTCCGTCACGTGTCGTCGGCATTCGCTGCAGACCGGCAGGTGCTCGGCGATCGAAGCTGGCAGCGGCTCGATGCCGCGGTGATCGAGCCAGCCGTCCAGCGCGCGGCGCACCGATGCGCAGGACCCGTCCACTCTCCTCGACCACCTCATAACCGCCCCTCCAGCGCCGCCCCAAGACGCGCACGGCCGCGATGCAGCCTTACTTTCGCCGCACTCACCGATATGCCCATCGCCTGCGCCAGCTCCTCGACCGACAGATCGTCGAAGTAGAAGAGCACGATCACTTCGCGATAGTGCGCAGGCAATGCGTAAACCGCTTCACGGATCATGCGGTTACGATCCCCCGCGATGACCACAGATTGGGGCTCTTGTTTGGACGCTGCGGGCAGCTCCGCATCAAGGTCCGTCGTGCACTGCTGCTGACGCCCACGGGTCTTCATACGGCGACGACACTCGTTCAGCGCGATCCGGTAGATCCAGCTGGAAAAATAGCCGCCCGGCCTGTAGGCACGCAGTCCTCGATAGGCTCGAACGAAGGTCCATTGGAGCACATCCTCGGCGTCGGTTGCATCGTTGAGCATACGGAGCGCAAAGCGAAGAAGCCGCGATTCGTATCGCCGGACCAATGTGTCGAAGGCGCGCGTATCCCCATCGCGCGCCCGCAGGGCCAGCTGATCGTCCGCACTTCCGAGCTCGGTTCTTGCGGTTAGTTCGGCGGTCATCGATCTCTCCCTGGCAATCATCGGATCACACACTTATGAAACGTGGCACGTTATGGAGCGCCATCCGTTATGACTTCCATACGTCGCCAATCGTTGCACTCCCGTGAACCAGGCTGCAGATCCTCGGGCCTCTGAGGGACATTGGCGGATCATCACCGTACCACATATACGAGACTCCAGACCCCGATATGCTATACTCAACCATAGTCGGTACTCTCGACAGCAAGTTTGTTCCGCGTTGTCCGGGCGAGGCAAGTCAGTGACGTCGCAGTTGACCAGCGCGTATACCCCATCCGGGGACACCCTGTACAACGACCTCACGCATTCGCACTCTCATTCCTTCTCTCCGGTGTCGATCCGAGCCACGAAGACCCGCCGCTCCTTCGAAGCGCTCATCGGCCCACGATCCCATTCCCGCATCCGCGCCGTTTCGAGCGGCGTATACGCTCGCCTTCCTCGACAAGAAGGGCGAACCGCTAAGAAAGGGTTGAATCCATGCCTCGATATGTAACCATCGACGGAAACGAGGCTGCCGCCACGATCGCGTACAAGACCGCGGAGGTCATCGCAATCTACCCGATCACTCCTTCCACTCCGATGGGTGAACAGTGTGACGCGTGGGCAGCCGCGGGTAAACCGAACCTCTGGGGTTCCATCCCGGTGGTCCAGGAGATGCAGTCTGAGGCAGGGGCAGCAGGGGCGTGCCATGGAGCGCTGCAGACGGGCGCCATGAGCACGTCGTTTACCGCCAGCCAGGGGCTGCTCCTGATGATCCCGAACCTCTACAAGATCGCAGGCGAGCTTACGAGCACTGTGTTCCATGTGACCGCGAGGACCGTTGCCACCCATGCCCTCTCCATCTTCGGCGACCATAGCGACGTGATGGCCGTTCGACAGACGGGCTGGGGCATGTTGTTCGGCAACTCAGTTCAGGAAGTCATGGATATGGCGCTGATCGCGCAGGCTTCTACGCTTCGATCGAGGATCCCGTTCCTCAATATCTTCGACGGTTTTCGAACCTCCCACGAGGTGATGAAGGTCGAGGAGATTGAGGATTCGGTCGTGCGTGAGATGGTCGATCTTGAGCTCGTACGCGAGCATCGGGCCCGCGCCCTCTCTCCGGACCGTCCGGTGGTTCGGGGCACCGCCCAGAATCCTGACGTGTTTTTCCAGGCACGAGAAACCATCAATCCGTACTATATGGCTGCTCCGGCCATCGTACAGGCGGCCATGGATCGGCTCGCGGCGCTGACCGGGAGAAGCTATCATCTGTTTGATTACTTCGGCGCTCCCGATGCCGACCGTGTGATCGTCGCAATGGGTTCGTCAGCGGAAACGATCGAAGACACCGTTCGGCACCTGACAGAGCACGGGGAAAAAGTGGGCGTCCTCAAAGTTCGCCTGTTTCGACCGTTCCACGTAGAGAGCTTCCTGAGCGCCCTTCCAGCCACCACTCGCGGCATTGCCGTCCTTGACCGCACCAAGGAGCCCGGTTCGGCGGGTGAGCCGCTCTATCAGGATGTCCTCACCGCGATTGCCGAGGGTCTTGCCGCAGGGGCGGCTCCGTTTGGCGTGATGCCGAAGGTCATCGGCGGTCGCTACGGCCTCTCAAGTAAAGAGTTCAGCCCCGCTATGTGCAAGGCGGTCTTCGATGAGCTGACCAGGACGACACCAAAGAACCACTTCACCGTTGGCATTAACGACGATGTGACTCATACGAGCCTTGCCTACGACCCCGAGTTCAGCACAGAGCCGGACGACGTGGTACGCGCCATCTTCTGGGGGCTTGGGGCCGACGGGACGGTCGGCGCCAACAAGAACTCGATCAAGATCATCGGAGAGGAAACGCCCAACGCGGCACAGGGCTATTTCGTGTACGACTCCAAGAAGTCCGGTTCCGTTACCACGTCCCATCTCCGATTCGGGCCCCGGCCGATCCACAGCCCGTATCTGATCAGCCACGCCAACTTCATCGCCATTCACCAGTTCGGGTTCATCGAACGCTACCCGGTCCTCGAAAGCGCCGTTCGCGGAGCGACGGTCCTCCTGAATAGCCCGTATCCGGCCGAGGAGGTCTGGGACCGGCTGCCGCGGACCTTCCAACAACAGGTTCTGAGCCGCGACCTCCGCCTCTTCGTCGTGGATGCCTATGATGTCGCGAAGGCAACGGGCATGGGCGTCCGGATCAACACGATCATGCAGACGGCCTTCTTCGCGATCAGCGGCGTGCTGCCAAGGGACCAGGCGATCGAACAGATCAAGGGAGCTATCAAGAAAACCTACGGTAAACGGGGTGAGGCTGTGGTTCAGAAGAACTTCGCAGCCGTCGACGCCGCACTCGCGCACCTGCATGAAGTCCCGATCGCGGGGCGCAATCCGGGCGACCAACGGCTCCCGTCCACGGTGCCGGCGAACGCTCCCGAGTTCGTACGAACCGTTACAGCCGAGATTATCGCCGGTCGGGGTGACGCCCTACCCGTGAGCGCGTTTCCTCCGGACGGAACGTTCCAGACGGCGACCACACAATGGGAGAAGCGGAACATCGCCCTGGAGGTGCCGGTATGGGAGGAGGATCTTTGCATCCAGTGCGGCAAGTGCGTTCTCGTCTGCCCCCACGCCTGCATTCGTTCGAAAGTATACGATCCCGCCGTCCTCGCCGATGCCCCTGAGACCTTCAAGTCCTCCGACGCGAAATGGCGCGAGTTCAGCGGCCAGAAGTACACCCTTCAAGTGGCGGTCGAGGACTGCACAGGCTGCGGCATCTGCGTCGAAGCTTGCCCGGCCAAGGACAAGTCCCAGGTGGGGCGCCTGGCGATCAATATGGCCCCGCAGCGCCCCGTACGAGAGGCGGAAGCCGAAAACCTGGAGTTCTTCCTCGGCATTCCGGATGTGACCGCCAGTGATGAGGCGGTGCGATTCAGCACGATCAAGAACGTCCAGCTGCTCCGGCCTCTCTTCGAGTATTCCGGAGCGTGCGCTGGGTGCGGCGAGACGCCCTATATTAAGCTCATGACCCAGCTCTTCGGCGATCGTGCGGTGATCGCCAACGCGACGGGTTGCTCGAGCATCTACGGCGGCAACCTCCCAACAACCCCCTATTGTGTGGACTCCGAGGGACGCGGCCCGGCGTGGAGCAACTCCCTATTTGAGGATGCTGCCGAGTTCGGCCTCGGTTTCCGACTTACCCTCGATCAGCGCACGGGCTACGCTCGGTCCCTTGTGGAGCAGCTGGCAGCGGATCTCGGTGATGACCTCGCGAGCGCGATCTTATCGGCGGATCAGACCTCGGACGCCGGTATCGCCGAGCAGCGAGCCCGCGTTGCGACCGTGCGGCAGAAGCTGGAGGGCCGAACCGACGTCAGGGCGCTGGAGCTGCTCAGCGTAGTCGATGCTCTGGTTCGCAAGAGCGTCTGGACGTTCGGCGGTGACGGCTGGGCCTACGACATCGGATATGGCGGCCTCGACCACGTGCTTTCGACCATGCACGACATCAACCTTCTTGTCATGGATACCGAGGTCTACTCGAACACGGGCGGCCAGGCGAGCAAAGCGACCGCCCTTGGCGCCGTTGCCAAGTTCGCGGCTGGCGGAAAGGCCGTAGGCAAGAAGGATCTCGGGCTCATGGCAATGGTATATGGCCACGTCTACGTCGCATCCATTGCGATGGGCGCCAACGACGCTCAGACGGTTCGGGCGTTCATCGAAGCCGAATCCTATCCCGGCCCATCCCTGATCATCGCGTACAGCCATTGCATCGCACACGGGATCGACATGGCCAAGGGCATGCACCAGCAGAAGCTTGCCGTCGATTCCGGCGCAGCGTTGCTCTACCGATACGATCCGCGGCTAGCGGCTCAGGGAAAGAACCCGTTGCAGCTGGACAGTAAGAAGCCGACGTTGCCGCTGTCCGATTACATCTATACGGAAACCCGGTACAGGATGCTGAAACAAGCCGAGCCGGACACGGCAGCCGAACTCCTGAAGGCGGCACAGGCTGAGGTGGACCAGCGATGGGCACGATACGAGGCGCTGGCGGCGCGGTAAACGTGTTGTCCATACAGGACGATTATGCGGAGGGCCGGCATTAGGCGGCAGCGACAGCGCCGGCTCCCGTCAATAAGGAGAACATGGCACGGATGGACCTGACAACCCGATATCTCGGTCTGACGCTGCGGCACCCCGTCGTCCCCTCCGCCTCGCCGCTTACGCGGACGCTCGACGGGATACGCAGCCTCGAGGATGCTGGCGCGCCGATGGTGATCATGGAATCCCTGTTCGAAGAGCAGATCGACGCGGAGAGCAATCGTCTCGATCACTATCTGTCGTACGGCGGGGAGAGCTTCGCCGAAGCGCTCGGCTATTTTCCCGACCTGCAGACCT